>CANIYR010000131.1 GCA_947471825.1 Phycisphaeraceae bacterium
CCGGGATGCCGAATAAAAAGCGGGAGGCGTCGGGCCTCCCGCTTTTCCTGCCGACGAGGTCGTCGGCGGTCCTGTTTTGACGCCCCTTCACTTCACCGGCACCAACCGCAGCGTCCCCAAATTGCACGGCGCCTGGCCGTTCACGCTCTTCACGCGGGCGACGATCTTGTTCTCGCCGGCCGGCAGGTTCAGGGTGCCGGCCTGGAAGGTGGTCATCTTTTCCCAGCCGCCGGTGGCCTTGATGGTCACGGGCAGCACCTGGTTGCCGCTGACGAATTCGATCACGCTGCCGTCGGAGGGTTTCTCGGCGCCATAGGCGACTTCCAGCATGTAGGCCCGCGCGGCGGCGGTCTTGAAGGTCCAGGTCGCGGTGCCGGCCTTGCTGGTCCAGAAGCCCAGGTTTTCGCCGTCGCCTTCGCCCTGCAAGACCAGGCCGTTTTCGGTGGCGGCATGGCGGGGGCGCAGGGCGAACACGCCATCCTTGTCGGCCTTCGGCGTGAGGTCGAGGGCGGCTTCGCCGGAAACGGCGCCGGCCACATCCACCGCCACGACGAAGTTCTTTTTGCCCTGCACGCTGGCGGGCAGGGTGACCGCCACGCCGCCATCCTTGGCCTCCGCCACCAGCGGCGCTCCGCCGTCAAGCAGCATCGCCTTGACCGGGGCATTGGTCAGGCCCTCCAACTTCAGGATGCCGTCCTTGGGGGCGTCAAACAGGATGGCGTACACGCGGGTGTTGCCGTTGTTCAGGCGTTTGGTGGTGGTGCGGCCCCAGGCCGGCTGGCGGCTGTAGATGCCGGCGCGCGAGCCGTAGATGGCCTCGCCGTTGACCTTCAGCCAGTCGCCCATTTCCTTCAAATGCGGTACGTAGAAAGCGGGGATCTCGCCTTCGGCGGTCGGACCGACATTGAGCAGCATGTTGCCGCCCTTGGCCGACAGATCGATCAGGAAGTTCATGAACTGCTGCTGGCTCTTGACGCTCTTGGCGTCGAAGTCGGCCTGGTTGATGCCCCAGTAGTTGCGGCCGCTCATGGTCATGCAGGCCTCGAAGGCCACGCCCTTGCCGAAGCCCTGCGCCGGGATGAACTGTTCGGGCGTCAGGTAGTCGCCGAGCATGCCCCCGCCGAGCTTGGCATGGGTGCCCTTGCCGATGCGGTTGTTGACGATGATGGACGGATCCGCCTTGCGGATGGCGTCCAGCAGTTTCTGGCCGTGCTCGAGTTTCCAACAGCCCTCCCAGTTGCCGTCGAACCACAGCATGTCCGGGTGGTAGCGCTCGATTTCCTCCAGCACCGAGTCCTCGACATACTGCTCAAACTTGGCCATGTCGGGCGCAATGCCGCTCTTGGCCGCCACGTCGTTGGTGCCGCGGCGCTGGCCGTAGAGCGGGCTGTGCCAGTCCATGATGGTGTGGTACAGGCAGAACTTGATGCCGCGCTTGTCGCAGGCCTTTTTCAACTCCATCAAGGGATCGCGGCCGGCCTTGCCGAAGGGGGTGCGGGACAAGCTCCAGTTGTCGCGGTCGGACACCTTGGAGGGCCACATGGCGAAGCCGTCGTGGTGCATCGAGGTGATGCAGATGTACTTCATGCCGGCGTCCTGGGCGATCTGCGCCCATTTTTCGGCGTCAAACTTGACGGGGTTGAAACGGTCGGCGAACTTCTCGTACTCCGACATCGGCATGTGGGTGGTTTCGACATACCACTCGGCGTGGCCCTTGTCGGCGGGGTTCTTCCAATGGATGCCGGCGGGGATGGAGTACAGGCCCCAGTGGATGAACATGCCGCTCTTGGCGTCGGCGAACCAGCGCATGCGCTCGGGATAGGTGTCGTCCTTGGCGGGCGCCTCGGCCAGCGGCGTGGCGCTGCAGGCGGGTACGGCGGCCATCAGGGGCAGGACAAGCAGGGTGGCGGCGGACAGGCGGCGAAGGATGGTCATAAAGTGGGAAAGGGGTGAAAAGGGTTTGGCATGTCAGGACGCCGGCCACAGACATGTATTACAAATTGGGCACGATTTTTTTCGGGAGGGCCGGTGTCACACTTTCACGTGGGCCCATTGGCCGCCGGCAAAACGCCACATGAACACCAGCCCGCGCAGGGTGGTTTCGCAGGCGATGGCGATCCAGATGCCCGTGAGCCCCCAGCCCAGCCCGATGCCAAGCAGGGCCGCCAGCGGCAGGCGCACGCCCCAAGCCAGCAGGTTGAACAGGAGCGCGTTGGCGCGGGTGTCGCCGGCCCCGCGCATGGCCCCTTGCAGGATGTTGGCGGTGCCGAAAAAGAATTGGTACAGGCCGCAGATGCGCAGGATGGGCGGGGCGGCCTCCAGGATTTCGGGTTGGTTGGTCATGCAGCGCACCAAGGTACCGGGGATGGCCAGAAACAGCAGGCCGACGCAGGACATCAGGCCGGCGCCCAAGAGCCAGCAGGTGCGGGCGGCGCGCCGGGCTTGGGCCGGATCGTTGGCGCCCAGGTATTGCCCGGTCAGGGTTGCGGCCGCGATGCCAAAAGCCAGGGCCGGCAGATAGGACAGGCCTTCGATGCGGCTGATGACGCCATGCACCGCCTGCGGATGGGCGCCGGCTTGGTGGGCCACGGCCCCGACCACCGCCAAGATGGCCCAGTGCCCGCCGCCCTGCCCCAGCCGCTCGAGCATGGCCGGCCAGGACACGGCGAAGATGCGGCGCATGGTGTGCCAGTGCGGCAGCAGGCGGTGGCCGATCAGGCGCAGGTGGTGGCCGCGTGCGAACATCAGCCGGCCCAGAATCACCGCGGCGCCGGTCGCCCAGCCCAGGATGCTGCCCAAGGCGATGCCCCGCACCCCCATGCCAAGGCCCCAAGGCAGGGTGACATGCCAGTGTTCCGGCCCGATCACCGTGCCGGCCGGCAGGGCCAGCAGCAGCGAGGCGGTCAGGTTCACCGCATTCATGGCGGCCATGGCGAAGAAGGTCGGCCGCGGGTCGCCGGAGGCGGTCATGGCCGCCGAGCCGCCGAACATCACCGCCAGAAGCGGCAGGGCCAGGGCGGTGATGCGCAAAAAGGCCACGCACAGGGGCAGCGTTTCATCCCGCAGTCCGGCCAGATGCGTCAGCACCTCGGCCAAGCCGGCGACAAAAAGCCCCAAGGCCAGCGCCACAGCCAGGGTGAGCGCCATGCCCTGGCCCAGCGCCGCGCGCGCCAGGCTTTTGTGTCCTTTGCCGGTGGCGCGGGCCACCAGCGCTGCCGCACCCGAGGCCGCGCCCATCACCAACAGCGCCATCAGCCAGGTGGTCTGGGTGCCCACCGCCAGCGCGGCCGAGGCGGTGCCTGAAATGTGCCCGGCGATGGCCATGTCCACCGCCCCCGAAAGCCACAGCAAAAACTGCTGGGCCAAAGGCCAGGCCACCAGCATCGCCACCTGCACAGGCAGCGATTTGCCGGCCAAGCGGCCGGCCAAGGGGCGGGGACAGGGGGGTGGGGCGGCCATGGGTTTTGGGTAAGGGAGCGCGGACACTCTTGTCCGCGAAAAGGGAAGAAAACTTTGTTTGCCGCGGACAGGAGTGTCCGCGCTCCCTTACTTCACTTCAATCCGCGGATCCACCCAGGCGTAGGCGATGTCCACCAGTAGGTTGAAGAACACCAAAAGCGTGGCGTACACCATCACCACGCCCAGGATGAGGAAGGGATCCTTGTTCTGCACCGCGGTCACGAAATCCTGGCCGATGCCGGGGATGTTGAACAGTTTTTCGACGATGAACGAGCCGGTCATGGTGCCGGCGGCGGCCGGCCCCAAAAAGGACAACACCGGCAGGTAGGCCACCTTCATCGCATGGCGCAGCATGGCCTGGTCGTAGGTCAGACCCTTGGCCCGCGCGGTGCGGATGAAGTCGCCGGCCATCACCTCCGCCAGCCCCAGCCGCAGGAGGCGGGCGATGTAGGCCGAAGGGGCCAGGGCCAGGGTGATGGCCGGCAGGATCAAATTGCGCGGGCCGTCCCATCCGCCGATCGGCAGGCGCAGCAGGGTGACGCCGGCATAGAGCAGCACCGACCCGGTGACGAACGACGGCCAGCTGACCCCGATCAGGGTGAGCCCGGTGGTGCCCCATTCGGCCAAGCCGCGCGGCCACAAGGCCGCCACGATGGCCGCGCCGGTGCCGATGAGGAGGGCCAGGGCCAGGCCGGTCAGCCCCAGGCCGGCCGACACCGGCAGGCCGGTCTTGAGTATGTCGGAGACCTGGGTTGTTTCATACACCACCGAGGGCCCCAGGTTTCCCTGCGCCGCATTTTTCACATAGTGGTAGAGAAAGGTGCCGGGGCTGCCATCCAAGTGGTATTGCTCCTTGATCCTCTGGGCGGTGGCTTCGGGCAGTTTTTTGGTCCCCTCGCGCTGGGTGGGGTCCCCGGGCATGGCCCAGACCATGGCGAAGGAAATGACCAGCACCGCCGCAAGGACGATGGGGATCTGCCAGAGGCGGGAGAGGAGGAGGCGGAGCATGGGGGGA
>CANIYR010000132.1 GCA_947471825.1 Phycisphaeraceae bacterium
CACATCCGCCATTTCGGCGAAAGCCGTCCAATCGCCCTCTTTGCCCGCCAAACGCATGCGTTCATCGAGATAGTGGCTCATTTGTCTTTGTTCCCCCAAGTGCGGAAGTGAGGTTTCAAACCCTCCGGTCAGATCCACCTTCCAGCGGCATCCATCAATTGCCGCCGCTTCCCGCATCAGCGGCCAGGCGGCGGCATTTTTCGCCCAATACGCCCGAATCTTGTCCGTCACTTCATCAGGGTATTCCAGCCCGAGTTTTTCCTGGTCGCTGTACAGGCCTGCCGCCGAATCGGGTTGCGTGGCCAAGCTTGGCATCCAATCCTCCAGCGCCGGATCCTCCACCCACGCCGCATGCGCCGCCGGCCACACTTCCGCCGCATTCCGCCCTTCCGGCTGTTTGTACCACGCATCCAACGCCTGCAAATCCGCCGGATGCCCCGCCGCGCGGACCAAGGCCTGCTCGCTTTGCACCTGCACCTTCCAATACAACCGCCAGCCGGCGTAGGCCAAAAGAAACACGCCCAGCCAGACGGCCGGCCAGAACAAATGTTTGATGGTTTGGCTCTCGCGCCAGTTCCAGCGTTCGGGGGTGGGGGCTTGCGTCATGGCGGCATCATCCCACGCGCGGCTTCAAAAGCAATACGCATGCTTCACCCGCGCAGTGCGGCCAGACGGGCCCACTGCGCGGTGAACGCTTGCGCGTTGAGGCTGAGCGCAGCCAATGCGGCAGTCAGCGCGTTTTCCCACGGGGGCGTTTCCGGGGCCGGCGCGCGGCCGGGGGCATCGGCCGGCAGATGCGGCCAAGCTTTGGCTTTGGCGACCAAGGCATCGAGCAACTTCAAATAGCGGGGTAGCGTCAGCCAGGCCAGCACGGCGCTTGGGCCGTCTTCGCGCAGGGCGAGGAGCCACGCGGCGTTGAAAGTGGGTGCCGGCGGGTTGGCGGAATCACCGGGCGCCATCATGCCCATCGTTTCGGCGGGCATCTGCGGCGCGGGCATCATCATGGGCGGCATGGGCATGCCACCCATGTCGCCCATGCCACCCATGCCCGGCATGTCCACCGGCGGCATGCCGGGGGGCATCATCGGCGGCGAGGTTTCTGGCGGCGCCGCCGGCTCCATCCCGGCCGCATCCCGCAATGGCTGCGCCACCTCCGGCCCGAACACGGCGGCTTCATCGTTGGGCGGCAGGTTGTCGGCGCCCATGCCCAGCATCGCTTGGTAGCGGCCGACCCGCGCATGCAAGCTGGTGAAGGGTTGCGCCTCCGGCCGGTCGCCGCCGCTTTCCACCACCTGCCGCAAATCCACGAAGGCCATCGTGCCGGCCACCGCGCTGGCATCGGCGAGTGGCGCCAAGTGAAAACGCCCCTGCCAGATCGTGCCTTTGTGCTTGAATTGCTTGTTGATCTTGTGGGTGAGCATCTGTTTGAAATGCTTCATGAACATCGACAAACTGCCGAGTTTCCGGCGGATTTGAGCCGGAGCGGGAACCCTGGGATCGCGGGCGGGTTCCTGGCTTGGGTCCGTCACGTCCTTCTGCGGATGCACCGCCTTCCACCGCCGCTGCGCCTCTTCATCGTTCCACTGCGCCGTCTCGCCGGGCGTCCATTGCAGCACCAGGTGAAAGCGGTCGTCTTCGAGCGCAAAGGCCTGGACCTTGACCGCGTGGTTTTCCGCCAGCCGCTTGAGGAACTTCTGCGCCCAGACTTTGAGCTCGCGATTGGCCAAGAGCCCCAAGCCCGGCGCCATCGCGCTCCACAGATGGAAGCACCGAAGGTCCGGTGCCGTTTCAAGTTGTGTTTGGCGGGCGGTGCGCATGGGTGGGGCTGGTTGGGGCGCTTGGATTATAGGGACAGACCTTTTTGGCGTCCGGCCGGGGCTTGGGGCGGGGGGAGTGGGCATGGGTTATCCAAGGGTATTCCCTTTTCCTTATTGCTTTTATCAGCCGACTCGGTGATAATCCCATCTCCTCCAACCCCCCAAGGTCCCCCATGCTCAAGCTCCGCACCCTCGTTCCCGTCCTGTTCCTGGCCCTCGGTGTTTCAGCCATGGCCGAAGATGCCAGCGTTCCTTTGACCGGTGCCCACCTCTGCTGCGGCAAGTGCGAAAAGGCCGCCGCCAAGGCCGTCGAAGGCACCGGCGCCAAGGCCGCCATCGCCGACAAGACGATCACCGTGACCGCCGCCGATGCCGCCGCCGCCCAAAAGGCCGTGGACGCGCTGGTGGAGGCCGGCTTCTGGGCCATCTCCGGCAAGGACGGCGTGGCCGCCAAGGACAACAGCGGCGTCAAGGCCGGCGCCGCCAAGCGCCTGGAACTGACCGGCGTGCACCAGTGCTGCGGCAAGTGCGAGAAGGCCATCCTGGCCGCGGTCAAGGGCGTCAAGGGCGTCGAAGGCGCCGCGGTCAACGGCAACAGCGTGGTGGTCGAAGGCGAATTTGACGGCGCCGAAGTCGTCGCCGCCCTGCACGCCGCCGGTCTGCATGGCAAGGCCAAGTAAGCCTGCCTTGCGCGAACATGAATCCCCAAGCCGCCCCTCTATCGGGCGGCTTTTTCAATGCCCGCGGTGTGCGCTTATTAAAACATCCTTTGATAGTTAAAACATCCGCGTTAGAATCCGTGCGGTCCGTCCGCCCCTTTCCCCCTCCCCATGTCCACAGCGCCCAAGAAACCCGAGAACACGCCTGTCGCCGAGCACCGCAACATCCCGGTGTGGAATGCCGAGAACTGGCACTGGGAAGACATCGTTGTCGGCCGCAAGATCCGCTCGATCCGCCGCACGATCTCCGAGGGCGAAAGCATGCAGTTCAACGCGCTGGTGCTGGACATGCACCCGTATGTGGCCGATGAGATCTTCGCCAAGCAAGAGGGCGTGTTCGGCCGGCGGCTGGTGGCCGGGGCCTTTGTGTTCTCGGCCGGCCTGGGGCTGGTCGCCACCAATTGCACCACCGCCTTCTCCTACGGCTACGACCGTCTGCGCTTCATCAAGCCGGTGTTCATCGGCGACACGATCTACACCATCAAGACCGACCTGGAGAAGGGGCCCAAGTCCGCCGACATGGGTTTGTACCGCGCCTCCTACGAGGTGTACAAGGGCGAGGGCGAACTGGTGCTGTACTGCGAGCATATCCAGACGGTGAAGTACCGCGACCCCAAGAACGCGCCGCAGGTGGCATGACTCTTTGAGTCATGTGTCCGCGGCGCGTTTCACGCGCCGCGCCGGTCAAAGGTCTTTTCAACTTCGTTTTCTTTATCATCCCCCATCCCGGCGTCCGGAGGACGCCGGCGACACATGACTCAAAGAGTCATGCCACACCCATGCAACTTGCCTTCGCCACCGTCCTGCCCGCCCAGCCCCGCCCGATTTACATCATCGGCGCCGGCGGCATCGTCAAGGATGCCCATTTGCCGGCTTACAAGATCGCCGGCTTCACGGTGGCCGGCATCACCAACCGCAGCGTGGAGAAAGCGAATGCGCTGGCCCAAGACTTCGGCATCGGCGCGGTGTATCCGACGCTGCAAGCGATGGTCGCCGCCGCGCCCGCAAACGCGGTGTACGACCTGACCCTGCCGGCCGACCAGTTCGCCGCCGCCTTGCGCCTGCTGCCGGTGGGCGCGGCCGTTTTGATCCAGAAGCCGATGGGCGAAAACCTGGCGCAGGCCAAGGAAATCCTGGCCGTCTGCCGCGAAAGAAAACTGGTAGCCGCCATCAATTTCCAACTGTGTTTCGCGCCTTTTGTATTGATGGCCCGCGAGGCGATATCCAAGGGCCTGATCGGCGACCTGCTGGACCTGGAGGTGCGCGTGACGGTTGAAACACCCTGGCATTTGTGGGATTTCCTCAAGGGTGTGCCCGACATGGAGATCGTCTACCACTCCGTGCACTACCTCGACATGATCCGCTCCTTTTTGGGCACGCCCAAGGCGGTGCGAACGCTCACCCTGCCGGCGCCGTCCGCCCCCGGCATGACCGCGGTGCGCAGCATCCACAGCCTGGATTACGGCACCAATCCCCGGGTGACGGTGGAGACCAACCACGGCCACAACTTCGGCCCCCGGCACCAGGAAAGTTACATCAAGTGGGAGGGCACAAAAGGCGCCATCAAGGCGCAACTGGGCGTCTTGATGGATTACCCGCGCGGCGTCGGCGATTGGTTTGAAATCTGCCAATTGCAGGCCGACGGCAAGCCCGGCCAGTGGGAGCGGGTTCCCTTCACGGGTTCCTGGTTCCCGCATGCCTTCATCGGCGCCATGGGCGAACTGATGAACCATCTCGACAATCCGGCCCTGCCGCTGCCGCATGCGGTGGAGGATGTGTACCACACCATGCGCACGGTGGATGCCGCGGCGCGCTCCAGCCGGAGCGGCGGGGTGGCGCTGGCAGATTAGTCGACCGTAACAAGGCCGGCCGGATCCAGGTGGGACGGGGCTATGATGGCCGACCCTACCGCCCCAAGACAAGGATCCCGCCGTGA
>CANIYR010000133.1 GCA_947471825.1 Phycisphaeraceae bacterium
CCCTGCGACGCGACCCCAAGGCGCGCTCGGCGGCCAAAGTGCAGACCGGCGGCCACCACCTGGTGCTGCTGTGCGAAAACAACACCGGCTGGAAGAACCTGCTCAAGCTGTCGTCCGACGCCTTCCTCAAGGGCTTCTACGGCAACCCGCGCGCCGACCGCGAAACGCTGGAACAGTGGAACCAAGGGCTGATCGCCATCAACGGCCACTTGGGTTCGTCGGTCGCCCACTTCCTGGCCCTGTACATCGAAAAGAAAGACGCCAAATACCTGGAATTGGCCAAGGACGAAGCGCGCTGGCACAAGCGCGTTTACGGGCCGAGCGAAAACGGCGAACCGCGATTTTTCCTGGAACTTCAGCGCTACGACGAATCGCACGAAGAGGGCTTCCGCGCCCGGCAAAGCGACATCAACCCGATCATCGTGGAGATGGCCCGCGAGTTGGACATCCCGCTGGTTTGCGACAACGACGCCCACTTCATGACCGCCGAGGACTGGGATGCCCACGACACCCTGTGCCGCATCTCGATGGGAAAATTGAAGAGTGAGAAGGGCCTGACCTACCCCAAGGACCTCTATGTCAAGACCCCGGCGCAGATGGTGGCCGCCTTCAAGGACCTGCCGGAAGCGGTGGAGAACACCCGCAAGATAGCCGACCGCTGCAATGTGAAGCTGGATTTGAAGAGCACCTACGCCCCGGTGGTGAACCCGGAGTTCGGGCCGCGCATCCGGGCGATGCTGGCCCAGCCCGGCACCCCCGGCGAGCAGATCGCCCATTTTCAAAGCAAGTTCGCGCCCGGCTCCAATGAATGGCTCAAGGATTTCTGCGACGACCTGATCATCCACCCGGTCAAGGACGGCTCCATTGACGACGCCACCGGGCAGCCCTTCGACAACGCCAAGCTGAAGGACCAGTGCGACCTGGCCCTGCGCCTGCTGTCGGAGGCCGGCCTCTTGTGGCGCTACGGCCAGGGCGGCATCACCGAGCCGATCCGCGCGCGCCTGGAGCGCGAGCTGAAAATCCTGGCCGACAAAAAGATCAGCGCCTACTTCATCATCGTGTGGGACTTCGTCAACTTCGGCCGTTCCAATGGCATCCCCTGCACCGCGCGCGGATCGGGCGTGGGCACCATGACCGGCTATGTGCTGGGCCTGTCCAACGGCTGCCCGGTCAAGTACGGCCTGCTGTTCGAGCGCTTCACCGACCCCGAGCGCGAAGCCTACCCCGACATCGACATCGACATGTGCCAGACCGGCCGGCCGCGCCTCATCCAATGGGTGCGCGACAAGTACGGTTTCGTGGCCCAGATCATCACCTTCAACGTGATGAAGGCCAAGATGGCCATGAAGGATGTCGGCCGCGTCATGGACATGCCGCTGGCGGAAGTCAACGCCATCTGCAAACTGATCGGCGACGACCTGGATGTGACGCTGGATTCGGCCCTGAACGGCAAAAAGAAAAAGGACGGCACTTTTGAAAAGCAGCCCAATGAGGAACTGCGCAAAATCTACGACGAGCAGCCGCTGGCCCGCAAGACCTACGACGCGGCCAGGAAGCTCGAAGGCATGGTGCGCAACCCCGGTGTGCACGCGGCCGGCGTGATCGTGGCCACCCAGCCCCTCGACAACATCTGCCCGCTCTACCTGCCGACCAAGAAGAACCAGGATGAGAGTCTGGGCGACCAGACGGTGACCCAGTGGGAAGGCCCGGTCTGCGAAAAGGTCGGCCTTTTGAAGATGGACTTCCTCGGCCTGCAGACCATCAGCGTCATCGAGCGGGCCAAGGAACTGATCCGCCGCGATTACACCCCGGCCCAGATCAAGGCCCAGGTGGCCCCCGCCCCCGGCTCCCCGCAATTGGAAAACGCCGACCCGGCCACCGACCCCCTCGACCTCGACCGCCTGGTCGGCGACGATCCGCGCGTTCTGGCGCTTTACCAGCGCGGCGAAACCGACGGCGTGTTCCAGTTCGAATCCGGCGGCATGAAGGGCCTGCTCGTCGGCATGAAGCCCGACCGGCTGGAGGACCTGATCGCCGCCAACGCGCTGTACCGGCCGGGCCCCATGGAATACATCCCGCAATACAACGCCCGCAAGCACGGGCGCGAGGCGGTGCCGAAAATCCACCCCGCCGCCGACCGCATCACCGGCGAAACCTACGGCATCATGATCTACCAGGAGCAGATCATGCAGGTCCTGAACGAGGTGGGCAACATCAAGCTTCGCGCCGCCTACGATGTCATCAAGGCCATCTCCAAGAAAGTGATCGAAAAGATCGAAAAAGCCAAGGTGGACTTTCTGGCCGGCGCCGAGAAAAACGGCATCGGCAGGGACGCGGCCGATCAGATCTTCGCCGACATCCTGAAATTCGCCGGCTACGGCTTCAATAAGTCGCACTCCACCGGCTACTCGATCGTCTCGTACCAGACGGCGTATCTGAAGACGCACTTCCCGCTGCAGTTCATGGCGGCGGTGCTGACTTTTGAATCGGGCGTCATGGAAAAGGTGGCCGAGAAACTGGAATCCTGCAAGCGCCTGCGCCTGCCCGACGGCAAACGCGGGGCCGAAGTGCGGCCGCCGGACATCAATTTGTCGGAGATCGCTTTCACCGTCGTCTTCGACAAAAACGAGAAGAAAACCCCCTCCGCCGGCCACATCCGCTTCGGCATGTCGGCGGTCAAGGGCGTGGGCGAGAAGGCGGTGCAGGCCATCCTGGACGCGCGCAAAAAAGGCGGCCCGTTCCGCAGCCTGTTCGACCTGACCGAGCGCACCGACTTGTCCAAGGTCAACAAGGCCGTGCTGGAATCGCTGGTCAAATGCGGCGCTTTTGATTCCATCCATGGCGGGCCCGAATCGCGCGCCAGCGTGCTGGCGGCCATCGAACAGGCCATGGCGCGCGGTTCGCAGGAGTCGGCGCTGCAGAACTCCGAATCCTTCCTCTTTGGCGGCGTGGTGGCGCAGGCCAAAGCGGCCAAGACGGCCAAGGATGCCGAACCGGCTCTGCCCAAGGCGGAGCCGTGGAGCACACGCGAATGCCTGGAAAAGGAAAAGGAAGTGCTCGGCCTGTATGTCTCCAGCCACCCGATGGCCGAATACCTGCCGGCGCTCAACGCATTCGCCACCGCGCAGGTGGAGGACTTGGCGGACCTGCCCAATGGGGCCCAGGTGATCGTCGGCGGCCTGATCACCGCCGTCCGCCAGACCGTGACCAAAGCCAAGGGTGAGAAGATGGCCTTCGTCACCATCGAGGGCCTGGGCCGCAAATGCGACGGCGTGCTGTTCCCCAAGTCCTACGCCGAATATTCGCCGCTCCTCACCATGGAGAGCGTGGTGTTCCTGCGCGGAAAGTGCGACAACCAGAAGGAGAAAGGCAACCCCGGAATCCTGGTGGACGAGGTCATCCCCATCGTGCAGGCCGCCGAGAAACTCTGCCAGGCCGTGCGCATCACCATCGAGGACGCCCCCGGCGCCGACTTGAACGGCGCCGGCAGGGAGCAACTCAAAAGCCTGCAAACCCGCCTGCGCAACGCCCGCGGAACGGCCGAAGTGTTCATCGACCTGCGGCAGGACGGCATCTGCGCCAGCCTGCGCCTGCCGGGCGTGCGCGTGAAACCGGATTGGAATCTGGTCGAGGACATCCAAAGTTTGCTCGGTGGCCTGCCGGGGCGCACCTGCCAATGCAGCCTGCTCGGGGCGCCGAAAGCAGCACGGAAAAAGCCCGCATCACGCGAAGCCGATGACGAAACGCAAGGCCAGGACACCGCCCAACCGGTGTTGTCTGGCGCGGAATTGGACTTGTTCTGAACGCCTTGCGGGCTCAGGTCACTTTGCGTCGCGGTAACGCACCGCCAGATACACGCTGGCGTGTTCTTTGCCGATGTTTTCAAGGGTGTGCGCCACATCGGCGGAATAAAAGGCGGTGTCGCCCGGCTTCAAGTCGGCACTCTTGCCGCCGGAGGTGACGCGCACCTTGCCCTCCACCACCGTCACCATCTCGCGGGTGTTGGGGTGGTGCGGCTGGCTTTCCAACTTGCCACCCTTGGGGAAATCCAATTCGTAGAACTCCCACTCCTTGTCCAGCCAGGCCGGGTTCAACTGGCGGCCGTTGCACGGCTGGTTGGTGAACATCTTGCGGTGCGGATCACCGGCTTCGACCACTTCCAGGGACGCTTCGGGGCCCGCTTCGCCGAGCAACTGGCTGACCGGCACCGAGAGGGCCATCGCCACCCGGTACAGCACCGACAGCGAGGGATTGGCGCAATTGCGCTCGATTTGCGACAGCGTGGCCTTGGAAACGCCGCTGGCGCGCGCCAAGCCGTCCAAAGTCAGGCCGGCCTGTTTGCGGGCCGAGGCCAGGCGCGGGCCCAACTGGTTGGCGG
>CANIYR010000134.1 GCA_947471825.1 Phycisphaeraceae bacterium
CGCATCCGGCGATCCACGATGCGCTGGAAACCTTTCTCGCCGCCCTGAAGGAGGCTGCCGGGCGGCCGGCCGCTTTGCTGGTGTTCCTCACCACCTTGCTCCGCGAGACCGGCCACCACCCGCGCCTGCACACCGATGCCGACGGTAATCCGCTGCCGGATCTGCCGGTGTGCGCCTTTGACCCTTCCAGCGGCGGCTTGGTGCCCACCGCGGCCTCGCCCGACTGGCGCGTGAGGCGCGAAACGGTTTTGGCCTTGCGGGCGGCGGATCTGGGCAACCCGCTGGATGAACATGGCGCGGACACCCTGCACCGGGCCAGCCGGCTGCTCACCGTCTGGCTCAGGCACCTCTTGGGGACCGAACTGGCAACCATGAAGGCGGTGCTGGAATAAGGCCGTTCACGGGAATATCCCGCGCACCCCGTAAACCTCGGCGATCCTCGACAAGCCGGCGCAATACGCCGCTGAACGCAAATCGCACTTGTATTTGGCGGCGTTTTCCTTCACGCTGAAAGCCGCATGCCGCATGTGGCGGCGCAGTTCGCCATCCACCCGTTCCAGCCCCCAGGTCTCGGCCTGGCGGTTCTGCTTCCATTCAAAGTAAGACACCGTCACGCCGCCGCAATTGCACAGAATGGCCGGCAGCACGGCGATGCCGCGCGAGGCCAGCACGCGCTCACCCTCCGGCGTGGTCGGCGCGTTGGCCGCTTCGGCCACCACCTTGGCTTGGATGAGCTTGGCCTGCTTGCCGTCGATCATCTGCTCCAGAGCGGCCGGAATGAACACGTCCACCGGACACCCGTAGAAATCCTCCGAGGCCATCGGCTCGGCTCCGGCAAAACCGGCGACGCCGCCTTTTTCCATCACATGGGCGGTCAGGGCCTGGGGATCGATGCCACGGCTGTTGAAAATGGCGCCGGTGTGGTCGAGCACCGCCTTCATTTTGGCGCCGCGCCGGGTGAGCAAGCGGCCGGTCCACGATCCCACATTGCCGTAGCCAATCAGGCTGAAGGACATGTGCTCCATCTCGATGCCAAGCTCCGGCAGCAATTCCTCAAGCACATAGACCAGGCCTTGGCCGGTGGCTTTTTCGCGCCCCTCGGATCCGCCAAAATGAAGCGGCTTGCCGGTCACCACCGACATGCCGTTGGCACGCTGGCCGGCATTGATGTTGATGTAGGTATCGGCCATCCAAGCCATCGTCTGGGCGTTGGTGCCGATGTCAGGGGCGGGAATGTCGTGGTCGGGGCCGATGTTGGCGCCAAGCGCACTGGTGAAGCGGCGGGTCAGGGTCTGCAACTCGTTGGGTGACAATTTGCGCGGATCCACCTGCACACCGCCCTTGGAGCCGCCGTAAGGCAGGTCGGCCAGGGCGCACTTCATGGTCATCAAAAGCGCCAGGGTTTTCATGTGGTCCAAACTCACATGCGGGTGGTAGCGAATGCCGCCCTTGTAGGGCCCGAGCAAATTGTTGTGTTGGATGCGGTAACCTTTGAAAAGGGTGAAATGACCGTTGTCCATTTTGACGGGAAAATGAACCTTCACCTCGTTCTTGGGCTGGGCCATCAGCAATTGCAGGTAACCGGGCAACTCCATGCGCTTGGCGGATTCCAGCACCTGGGTCACCACTTGCTGGTACAGGTTGTTGGGATCCAAACGGAAGCCCAAGTGGGTCATGATCATGGCCGGTGATTCGCTCATGGCGGTTCCTTGTGTGAAAGAGTCTTGCTTGGTCACAAGATAAGGGGCAGGCTGTCCTGCGCCAAGCCTTTTATTTCATCCCTACAATCCCGGCATGAAAAAGAGCCCTTTGATCGGCATCACCGTGGATAATGTGGATCGCTCCGCCGCATCCGGCATGTACCGCTCGGGCATTGGTTACAGCCGGGCCGTCGCAGCCGCCGGTGGAATCCCCCTGCTTCTGCCCCATGAACCGGAGCTGGCCGCCCATTATGTGGAACTCTGCGACGGCTTCCTGCTTACCGGCGGGGCGGACCCGCGCATGGAGGGCTTCGGATGCATGACCGATGGCCGGGCCAATGTGATGGACGCGCGTCGCCAAGCTTTTGAGTTGGCCCTGTTCGAAGCCTTGGACGCCGCCCGTGACAATGCTTTGGGATCGGCCGGAGACAAACCGGTGTTGGGTGTTTGTTTGGGAATGCAGTTGATGGCCCTGCACAATGGCGGCTCCTTGGACCAATTTCTGCCTGACACGCTTGGCGAATCAGCCACCGCCCACCAAAATGACCTGACCCACCACCTCGTTGTCGCTGTCAATGGCAGCGCCTTGGGCGTCCCGGCTGGAACAACCTCTTGGCGTGTCACCTCCAGCCATCGCCAGGCCGTGCGCGATGGCGGCCGCTTGCGGGAACTTGCCCGCGCCCCGGACGGCACATTGGAGGCCATTGACGCCCCAGGACGGACCTTTTACATGGGGGTCCAGTGGCATCCTGAACGGACCGATCCCAATGAGGACAACCCTTTGGGATGGGGACTGATAGCCCGGCTGGTCAAAACCGCCGCCGGTTATCCGTCAGCCGGCAGCCTGACATGAAAATCTTTACAAAAACCCCTTGTCAAGCCTACGGCATGACCTTATTCTCACCCGACCCCACCCCTGTTATACCCTGACCAGACAACCTTTTTGCAACGCTCACGGAGCTGACACCCATGGCCAAAATGTTCTATACGCTGGAAGAAACTGCCCAAAAACTTGGCAAATCAACGGATGCAATCAAGCAATTGATTGACAATGGCACGCTGCAGGTTTTCCGCGACGGTGACAAAATGATGTTCAAGTGCACGCAAATCGATGCCCAATCCGATGGCACTTCCTCTTCCATGGGTGGCAGCGGACTCATGTCTCTTGTCAATGGCGGCTTGGGCGGTTCTGGCGGCGCCACCGACCAGACCGGCACCGGCATCACCATTTTCGACTCCGACCAGGTCAAGACGGCCAGTGATTCCCGTGCGGGTTCTTCCATGGGCATCAAGCCCGGTATGAATTTAAACAAGCCGCCTGCTGCGGCCACAGGCAAAATCAACGTTTTTGATCCCAATGAAATCCGCGAGTCGGATTCGATGGCTGCCACCCGTGCTGACGCCAACATGCGCATCAAAGATGAGGATCTGGCGCTTGAATCCGTTGGCTCGGGCTCCGGCCTTCTTGACTTGACCCGTGAAACCGATGACACCAGTCTTGGCGCCGAGTTGCTGGATGAAATTTATCCGACGAACAACACGGAAAGCCAAGACATCAAGATGGATACGGCGGCCATTGGTTCGACTGGCATTTTTGACAGCAATCAGCGCAACAAAGCCAGATTGGCAAACATCACCACTGTCGGCGAGAGCTCCGGTTCCGGATTCGACATGCTGTCAGACTCCGCAGCCAGTGACAGTTCCCCCATTTTCAGCAACACGGAGTCTTCTTTCCAATCCAGCCTGGGCAATGCCGACACCGGCGCCACCAAGGCTTTACCCAAACCGGCGCCTTCTTCCGCATCTTCCCCCTCCCCTGCCCAGCAAGTCAGCAAGGCCGCAAACAACCCAAGTTCCATGCAGATGGTGGCCCCGGTTGAATACATGGAGGAAGAAGACCCCATGGGCAACCTGTTCATATCCGGCATCATGGCCTGCGCCATGACGGCCATCTTGATCGGGCTATTCGCCATCATCCCCGCCATGCAAGGCGTCCCCGGCGATGTGACCGAAATACTTTCCGGAAAACTGCCCGTTGCCTTTGGCATTTTGGCGGTTTTGGCCATTCTTCTCTTCGGCTTGAGCCTGGTTTTGAAAAGCAAGAAAAGTGAAGCCTGAGTTTGAATCCGAAAAATTGGCAAACCGGCGTCTTTGACGCCGGTTTTTTTATGGATTTCCATTCTCCATCGGATAAACTTGCCCCCATGCTCAGCCGATACGCCCGCCACGAATGTTTCGCCATATGCGCAATGGCAGTCATACTTGCCATTTCCTGCGTCCTGTTCGGCGTGGCGTGGCTGATGGTGTTGCCGCTGGCCGCCGGCACTGCGGCATTGCTGTTCTACCGGGATCCCAAGCGGACGCCCCCCAAAGACCGCAATGTCGCCGTCTCCCCGGCCGACGGACAAATCAGCTCCATCCATGAAGTGGCATATTTCGATCCGTTTGGCGGCCCAGCGGTCTGCGTGCGGATATTTCTTTCCATTTTTGATGTGCATGTGAATTACTGCCCCGCACATGCGGTTGTCCATGCCATCAGCCACAAACCTGGCGACCATGTTTCCGTGCTGAATCCACGTTCGGCCGA
>CANIYR010000135.1 GCA_947471825.1 Phycisphaeraceae bacterium
CCGCGTGTTGCCGCTGCCTCCGCCGCCTCCAGATGCGCGCCGCTGGGCGTGGTGATGCACAGGATGTCGGGATGTTCGGTGTCCAGCATGGCTTCGGTGGCGAGGTAAGGCCGTCCGCCGAACTCCGCGCAGAAGGCCTCGGCCTTGCCCGGGCTGCGGGCGCAGGCCCCGGCAAGCTCGGCGTCTGGAATCTCACGGATGGCCCGCGCGTGAAAAGCAGCGATGCCGCCGCAGCCGCAGATGGCGATGCGCAGGGTGCGGTTGGATGCGGCGTTCATTGGCATGAAATTCCGAGTGAGGAGATGAATGTGCGGCTGGCGCCAGCCCCAAGCAGGAAGGCTTCCACGGGATCATTGCCTTCCTGTGATCCGCGTCCGTGGGGGCCGGTGGCCAGAACCGCCGCCGAGCGGGCCAAGTGCGGTTCCAGCGACAACAGGCCGTTCCAATCCCTCCCCTTCGCGTCTGAAAGGATTTCACGGGCCTTGCCGGCGCCGGATCCAAAGGGCACATGCACGCAGTCGGCGTTGGAATCCTTGAGGTGGAAGGCCCTGACGAACGGCTTCAAGACCAGCCAGTTGGCCCACGGGTCGTCGCCACTTTGGTGGAAGTTGTCGAAATCGAAGATCAGCCCGAGGCCGGATTCGCGGGCAATATCCAGCATCTGCGGCAGGCGGTCGCCATAGAGGTGGCGTTCATTTTCGACCATCAAGGTGAGCCCCAGTGTTTGGGCGCGGGTGCCCAAGGCAGACAAGCGCTTCAGAGCCACCTCACGCCATTGGGCCATGGGCACCCCGCCCTTGTTGAAAGTGGAGAACACCCGCACGCAGCGGCAGTCCAAAGCTTCGGCGTGGCCGGCGATGCGTTCCAAGCGGGCCAGATCGATGGCGAAATCATCGGCCATGTCGATTTTTCCGATGGCACTTCCGAGGCAGCCAACGCGGAGGTTGGCGGTGCGCACTGCGGCGGCCAGTGGCGCCACTTCGGCGGAGGTCAGGTCCGCGATGTTGCGCCCTTCGATAATGCGCACATCCAGGGTGGAGAGTCCCGCACGCTTGGCCACCGCCACTTGCTCGGCGAACACGACGGAGGCTTCGTCGCAGAATCCGGATAGGGTCCAGGTCATGGTCGTTTACTCTGGGAGAGGTTTGTCTTTGGTCTCGGGCAGGAAGGGGAGGATCAGCAGGGCGGTGAGCAGCACAAGGCTCAGCCAGAATCCAGCGGTGCGGAAGGCCTCGATTTTTTCAATCGGGGATTTGCCTTCACCAAGGTAGTTGGTCAGCAGGGCTAGGGTGAAAGGTGCCGTGGCCGCCACGAACCGGCCGCCGTTGTAGCACAGCGAAGCGCCGGTGGAGCGCAGGGCCGAGGGGAACAGTTCCGGCAGGTAGATGGCAAAGCCCGAAAACAACGAATATTGGGCCGCACCCATCAGGGGAATCATCCACCAGATGTCCTCGTAGGTGCGCAGCCCCTTGAACACCAGCATGGTGGCGGCGCAGGCGGCGATGAAGCCGACGGCGAAGGCCCCACGGCGGCACCAGCGTTGGGCCAGTTGTGCCATCAGCAGCATGCCGACGAACCCGCCCAGGTTTTGCGCGATCATGGCAAAGGATTTCGCCCTTCCCACCTGACTTTCCATGCCTTTCGCATCCAAGCCATCGGCGGCGAATTTGTTGCGCAGCACCGAATCCAGAATGTCGGGATGGAAATTCCCCAAACCCCACAGGCCGACGATCCCCACGCTGCACAGGGCCAGTGCCAGCAATGCATTCCTGCGCCATTTCACATTACCAAGCAAGGCGACATAGGAGCCGGCCCGCGCGGCGGCCAATTTGCCGGAGTCGCGCGCCTCGATCCAAGAAGCGGGCTCGCGCAGGGTCAAAGCCCAAAATCCGGTGAGCAAAGCGGGGATGGCACCGACCAGAAACAGGGTTTTCCACTGCCAAGTGGGGGTCAATGCGCCGGATCCGACCAGCATCGAGATGCCAAGCCCGACCAAGCCGGCACCCACGTTGCCGATGGTGGACAACGCTTGGAACAGACCCAGGGCTTTGGGTCGGGCTTCGCCGATGATCACATCGCTGATGAGGGCCACCGACAGGCCGAATACGCCGCCCACGCCCACGCCCGTAAGGAAGCGGTAGCCGCAGAAATCCCATACGGAGAGTGAGAAGGCGGAAAGCCCGGTAAAAATAGCGTATAAGAAGATGCAGAGCGCCAGCATGCGGGCCCGCCCCAGCTTGTCGCCCAAAGCGCCAAGCCACAGGCCGCCGGTGCCCCAGCCCACCAAAAAAGTGGTCATGGTGTAGGCCGCCCAGGTTTTTGGGTTTTGCTCACCGGTCACCAGTGACTTGACCGCATCCATGCGTGCTAAATTGAATATCTGCTGGTCAAAACAGTCGAAGAACCAAGCCATGCTGGCCACGGTAAAAGCCAAGAACTGCGGTCGGCTCAAAGTGCGCCACCAAGATCCGGAATTGGAATTTGTGTTCATTGCTTGCCATCCTTTTTATTTGGAACATTTGCCGGTGCCATCGGTCCCAGAGGCAGCACCTTCAGGTTTCGCCAGCGTATTTGGCTGGGGGGGCCATAATGGACCTGCAGCGCAAAGAAACCGGCCTGCGTATCCGGGGTGACATTTTTTTCCGTGTAGTCGGTGCAGGGCACGCCGTTGAGCCATGTTTCGATGCGCGGGCCGACGGCGCGCACGGTCAGGCGGTTCCATTCGGACAACTTGACCGCATGGCGGGCGGCGGCAAATTTTTCATCCTTGGCATCCCCCAAGGGATGCAGCCAGCCGCGAGCTGGGGGACCGCCTTCCTCCTGCAGGCCGCCGGTCCAGGCGCGGGCCTTCTCGTCCATTTCCACCTGGTAGCCCCACAGGCGGCCATCCCAGGCATTCATGCCCCACGGACGCTGGTGTGAGCGGATCTGCACTCCCGAATTGCCGCCAACATCCCAGCGGAATTCGCAGGTGAGCAGGAAATCCGAATAGCCTTGTTCCGTGCGCAAAAAAGTGTTGAGGTCGCATTTGGGGTCATTGGTCCCGACCAAGTCGCCACCTTCCACATGGAAGTTGGCTTGGTGGCCCTGCGTGCCGTTGATGGTGTGCCAGCCGGCGAGGTCGCGGCCATTGAAGAGAGGCTGCCAAACGGTGGTGTCATCCAACTTCGGCTCGGCGCGGTATTGCCCGGGGGCTTGATTTTCCGCTTGTGCCATGGATGCAGCCATGGCTTGGGAATTGGGAACCGGTTTCGAGGCGCAGGCGACCGGTGCGAACAAGCCAAAAGGAAACAGGGTGGCGTAAAGCAAAGATTTTTTCATGGATGGATGTTGGAAGTGGAATCATTTCTTGCCGAATAGTTTAAGAAGTTCGGCTTCGGTGAAAGAGGCGCCCTTGCGGCTTTTCAGGATTGCGCGCGCCTTGGCCACATCGGCCGGGGTAACGGCCGGCGCGCGGTTTCCCCAAGCGTTGCGGACATAGGTGGCCAGTGCAGCAATGGTCTTGTCATCAAAATCAGGGTTTTGGCCCAAGGCCGGCATTTCCAGTGGCAGGTTGAATTTTTCGTCCGCCACCGTAATCGGGCCGCTCAGGCCGCAAAGCATGATGGCCAGCATCCGCTGCTTGTCGCCGACGACCCATTCCGAGCCGTCCAAAGGGGGGCCCAAGTTGGCCAAGCCGGCGCCATCGGCGCCATGGCAGCCGATGCAGGACGCAAAATGGGTTTTTCCGGCATCAAATGCCTTCTTGCCGGCTTCATCGAAAACGGGCGGTGCCAATCCGCGTGATTTGCTCTCGTTCAGTTTGGCAAAGAATGGCGCGACAGCCGGGACCGGGCAGCGGTTGGCATACGATGCGGCATCCTTGCCAAGGCCGACGAGCGCAGCTTCCTTGACTTGGGGTTTGTCGGCCCAATGCGCGAGCAACCCGTCCAGGATTTTCCAATGCGCTTCCCCAAGCCCGCCGGCCACGCGTGCGGCACCGGCAGCTTCAGTGGCGTTGATCGGTGTGAATGCGTGCAATGCCGTGGCCAGACCTGCCCTTTCTGTCGGATCCAAGGTGAGGGCCGCCTCGCACGCGCTGATGCGGAGTCCGGTGGAGGATTCGGCCATCGGGGCGGCCAGATCGGCCGCGTGCAATTCGCCGAGGTTGGTAAGCGCCCACAGTGCCTGCACCTGGACTTCCGGACGGTCGGACCGGGTCAAGAGTGCGCGCAAGGCCGGTGCGGCCTC
>CANIYR010000136.1 GCA_947471825.1 Phycisphaeraceae bacterium
TATGAATCCCTCGCTCTAACCAACTGAGCTATATCGGCCCGGCTTGGGGGCGGACATTCTAGCCAATATGCGCGGCATGGCAAATCGCTTCCCATGAAACGGATAAACATCCCGGGATATTCCGCATGCCGCCCCGCGCACGCCCCTAGAATCCGCCCATGCCCCGCACCCGGATCAAAATCTGCGGCATCCGCACCCCGGACATGGCCATGCACGCCGCCCTTTGCGGGGCCGATGCGGTGGGCCTGGTCTTTGTGGGCAAATCGCCACGCAGCGTGACTTTTGACGAGGCCAGGGCGGTTGCCGCGGCCTTGCCGGCCCTGTGCGAACCGGTCGGCCTGTTCGCCGATGCGGCGGCGGAGGAAATCTTCACCACCGGCCGTGACATCGGGCTGCGCACCATCCAACTCCACGGCACCGAACCGCCGGAAATGCTCCAGCAATTGCGCGAATTCCGCATCATCAAGGCGCTGCCCTTTGACGGCACCCGGGTGGCCGGTCTGGAAAATTGGCTGCAAAACGCACCAAGCAACTGGGCCATGCTGCTGATTGATGCGCCCCCGGCCAAGGGACTCTCCGGCGGCACCGGCCACACCCTGGACTGGGCCGCCCTGCGCCGCGCGCTCGACGAGGCGGCCCGCCACGCCGGCAAACCGCTGCCCCCGGTCATGCTCGCCGGCGGCCTGACCCCGGACAATGTGGCACAGGCCATCCTGGCGGTCCGCCCGTGGGCGGTGGATGTGTCCAGCGGCGTCGAGGAAACCCGCGGCGTGAAATCGCCGGAAAAAATCACCGACTTCTGCGCTGCGGTGAAATGAAAACCGGCCCCATGTCCACCCCCTCCACCAGCAAGATTGTTCTCTCCGGCCTGCTGCTCAACGTGCTGCTGGCGGCGGCGAAGCTGGCCGCCGGCATTTTGGGCCACTCCACCGCTTTGGTCGCCGATGCGGTGGAATCACTGGCGGACGTGGTGGGTTCCGGCCTGGTGTGGCTGGGCATGCGGGTGGCGGCCAAGCCGGCCGACGCAGACCACCCCTACGGCCATGGCAAGGCCGAATCGCTGGCGGCCCTTGGCGTGTCGGCCCTGCTGTTTGTGGGCGCCGGACTGGTGGCTGCCGAGGCCATCCATGAAATGCGCGGCGAGCACGAGGCGCCCAGGACCTTCACCCTGTGGGTGCTGGTGGGTGTCATCGCCATCAAAGAGACCCTGTTTCAGATCGCCCACCGCGCGGCCAAAAAAAGCGCATCCTCGGCGGCCATGGCCGATGCCTGGCACCACCGCGCCGACGCCATCACCTCGGTGTGCGCGCTCATCGGCATCGCCTGCGCCCTGTTCGGACCGCCATCCTGGATCATCGCCGACAAGATCGCGGCCTTGGTGGCCGCCGCCATCATCTGCATCACCGCCGCCAACCTGGCCCGCGTGCCCTTGGCGGAACTGACCGACGCCGCGCCGCCGGAACTCTTGGAAAAGGTCCGGCAAATCGCCCTGACTGTGCCGGGCGTGGTGGATGTGGAACAGGTGCTGGCCCGCAAGAGCGGCACCCAGTACCTGATGGACATGCACCTGCATGTGCCGGGGCACATGTCGGTGCATGACGCCCACAACCTGAGCGGCAAGGTCAAAGGCGCCATCCGCGAAGCCCTGCCGGAGGTGCGCAATGTGCTGATCCATGTGGAGCCGGGGGCGGAGTAGATTCCGCGGCCGGCATCCCTATTTCTTGAGCCCGCCAAACACCCATTTCTGCCAGACGAAGCCCAGGCCCATCAGCGTGACGCCAAGGCCCAGGAACGAGCCGACGCGCAGCAGGCCTTCCAGGTTGCGGGCGTCAAACAGGAAGCCCTTGGCCGAGGCGATCACCAGCACGATGAGCGCCCCGTAGCGCAACAGCGGGCGCTTGAACACGATGCCCAAGGCCAGCAGCACCGCGCCCAAGACCGCCCAAGCGGCCGACAAGGTGTAATGCTCGGCCTGGGTGAAATCCACGGAAAGGCGGATGTCGTTCCGGTGGAAGACGTGGCGCACCGCCAAGGAAACGAACAGCATGGCCGAGACCAATCCGGCGACGCCGAAAACATGGCGCACCTTGTCGGGCAGGTTGAACCGCGCCGACCACAGCAAACCGACCGCCGGCAGGCCGTACGCCGGGAGCAGCAGGTTGAGGACCGGCCAGGAGCCGAGCGCTTCATGCGACCACAACGGATTGGCAAGCAAGCCGCAGCCCGCAAGCCACAGAAGGCCGGCGAAACCGGCGACAAAGGGCGCATGAGCGGCGACCGTGTCGCTATGAAGGATGCGGCGGCCGGTCCAATGCAGCACGGCGGCAAAAGCACCTTGGCCGGCCACCAGCAACACCCAGGTATCCAGATCAGGCGCGGCAAAGGCCGTCCCCTGCTGCGCCTGCAGGGTGAAAAACAGGATGCCGGCGGACAGCGAAACCGTGGTCAGGGCGGCAAACAACCTGGCCACCGGCTGCGTTTGGGCCTGGCGAACCTTCCAAGCCGCCAAGGAGAGCAGGCCGGCCGGCAGCAGATAGGCAAGCGCCAGTTGCCAGCCGGGCAGCGGCGAATTCCATATGCCGCGCAAAGCCAGGGCGCAAGTGGCCAGCACCGCCACACCGGCCCCCAAGATGGGCAGAATGGGCATTTTGAGCGCGACGGCGGCAAAGGCCAAAACCACGGCGACCGCCGCCCATCCGGTGGCTTCCCACGGGTGCGGCACACCGAGCAAAAATCCGGCGCAGGCCAGCACGGTGGCCGCCACCGCCAGGGCGCTGGTCCCTTGGGTTGCCCATGCCTGCCAACCGGTGGCGGCGGGGCTGGGCTCCTCCCCTTCCAGCCGCTCACGGCTCCAGAAAATCCACATGGCCAACGCGGCCAGAAAGGTCGGCACACCCCAATAACCCAGCGCCATGCCAAACAGTGGCCCGCCCGGTGCCGGCAATTCCCAATCACCGCGCAGGCCGAGGACAAGCGGGGCCAGCACCGCCACAATGGCCGCCAGTATCGGCAACACCGGCAGCGGGTAACGGGTGAAGAACAGCGCCAAAACCACCGCCACGCCGGCCAGGCCAGCGCCCTCCCACGGATGCGGGATGCCCAAAACAACGGCAAAAGCGGCGAGGCACGCGGCCGGCAGGGCGTAGGCTTGGGTGGCCAGACGGGTGGCTTGTTCGCGGGGGGCGATGACGAAGGAGCAGGCGGTGAAGAAGAAGGAAAGGAGCAAGGCGGTGAGGGACCAGAAACAGTGGGACATGCGAACAGAATGTTCAGGGAATTGCCCCCAATCCTTCCAAACCGCATCCAAAATGCTGAAAGGCCCCGTGATCCGCTCCATCAGAATGTCGCCCTTGGCCACAAAAAGCAGCAGCGTCAGCACGGGGGCGATGATTCCCAGGGCAACGGCGATCTTGCGCAGCACAGCACAGCAGCGTGCCAACAGCAAGCCGCCCACACCCCACAACCCGGCGAACACAGCACCGGCGATGAACAGGTCACCATGGGTGCGCAAAAGGGTTTGTTTTTCAAGATCAACCAGATCAATGCCCCCCATCCATGTTCCCAGCGTAATCGCCCCCACCCCCGCCGCCACCGGCAGCAAACCGCGGTAACGGGCATCCTTCCAGGTCAGCACCAGCAAACCCAGCGAGGCCAGCCCCAACAGCCCCAAACTCATCGGATCATGCTGGCCGCGGTGCGACAAGATGCCCAGGAACCCGACCGCCGCGCCAACGGCGACAAAAGACAGGCGCAGCGGGCCGGCCTTACCATCCGACGCCTGCCCGCTCTTCGCGCCGATGACGATCAGGGTGGCCGCGCTGCCCAAGGTGAGCATGGCGGCGAAAAAACGCTGGGTGGGATCATCGGAGGTGAAGGCCAGAATCGCCTGCCAAACCAGGGAACCGCCCATGGTCAGGACGGGCAGCCACGACCAGTCGCGTTTGCGCGCCACCGCGATGACCCCGACCTGCAGCACCAAGAGATAGGCCACCAAGGGCCCGGTATGCCCCCCGCCATCGGAAAGCAGCATGGGCATCACCATGCCGCCAAGCAAAGCCATCACCGCCGTCGGCGCACCGTGGCGCAGGGAGAGCGCCACCGCCCCGGCGGTGACCGCCACCATTGCGCCGAAACCGGCGGCCGGCGGCACCAGGTGGTACAGGCGCACCGCCGCCAGGATGGTGCCGTACAAAGCCAGCACCCCGGCGCCGGACAAGCCCTGACCGA
>CANIYR010000137.1 GCA_947471825.1 Phycisphaeraceae bacterium
CCCCATGCCCATCCTCGAAGCCCAAAACCTGGTCAAACGCTACACCGGCCGCACGGTGGCCGACCATGTTTCCTTCCACGTCAACGCCGGCGAAATCGTCGGCCTGCTCGGGCGCAACGGGGCGGGCAAGACCACCTCCTTCCGCATGACCATGGGCATGGTCGAGCCGGACGAGGGCAAGGTGCTGTTCCAGCACCACGATGTCTCGCAACTGCCGAGGTTTGAGCGGGCGCGCCTCGGCATGGGTTACCTGGCCCAGGAGCCGAGCATTTTTCAGCGGTTGTCGGTGGAGGACAACTTGCTGGCCATCCTGGAAACCCGGCCGGGTCTGGACAAGGCCGAGCGGATGCGGCGGGCCGAGAAACTGATGGCCCAGTTCGACCTCACCAAGACCCGCAAGCAGTTGGCGCGCACGCTCTCCGGCGGCGAGCGGCGCAAGCTGGAAATCGCCCGCGCGCTGGTCTGCGAACCCAAGCTCATTCTGCTGGACGAGCCCTTTGCCGGGGTGGACCCGGTGGCGGTCGAGGAATTGCAGGTGGAAATCCGCAAATTGCGCGCCGAGCAGAACATCGCCATGCTGGTGACCGACCACAATGTGCATCATATTTTGGGGGTATGCGACCGGGTTTATGTGATCTCCGCCGGCAAAGTGTTCGCCGAGGGCACGCCAAAGGAAATCATCAACGACGAACTGGTGCGCCAGACCTACCTTGGCTCCACCTTCCGCGGCGACGAATTCGGTTGAAAAAACCCGCCCGCCGGCCGGGTGTCTAGATCCGCATCGATTCCCTTTTTATCACCCTTTTGACTTATCCCATGCGCTCCCCCAGCCTCACCGCCGCCCTTCTGCTTGCCGCCTGCCTGGCCGGCTGCACCCAACCCTGCGCCAACGCATCGGCCGTTGCGCCCCAAGCCGCCGCCCAACCGGCGGTGGTGGTGGCGGAGGCCAAACCCGTTGACCAATGGTTCGTGGATGCCGCCGCCGGCAACAAAACCGGCTGGAGCCGGCGCACCCTGGCCCGGAACGACAAGGGCCAGTGGGTCATGACCGAGCGCTCATCATCGGTCGAGGTGCACGGCGGGGACAAGGTGGAATCCACCGGCCTGAAGGAAACGGTGGAAACCGCCGACCACCGCGTGCTGTCCATCACCACCACCCACACCACCCAGAGCGAACGCAACAAGCAGACCGTCGGCCAGACCTGGGTGTTCAACGCGGACGGCATCGAACTCATCAGCAAGCAGGGCGACAGCGTGATCAAGCGCACGCTGCCCAAGGTCAAGGGGGAATGGTTGAGCCCGGCCCTGTTCGCCGCCACCCACCGCGCCCACCACCTGGCCGGCGAGAAGCACTTTGAAATCGCCACCCTCGACCTGGGGCTGGGCTCGGCCCCCTTCATGTCCCGCTACGACCGCGTGGGCGAGGAAACCCTGAAACTGCCGATCGGCGAGGTCAAGGCGGTCAAGTACAAGATGACCTACTCCAACCTGCCGGGCGTGGTGTCCCATGAGTGGTACGACGCCGAAGGCAAGTTCGTCAACAACAGCTACACCATGTCGGGCATCGAATTCACCAACCATGCGGCCACCCCCGAGCTGGCGCAGGCGGCCTTTGAGCCGACCGAAATGACGGCGGTGTCGGTGGTCGCGGTGGACCGCCCCATCCCCACCCCGGCGCTGCTCAAAAAGGCGGTGTACGAGCTGGAATACTCGCCCGAATGCCCGCTGCTGCCGGCCAGCGTGGCCGAGCAGAAGGTCGAGAAGCTGGGCCCCGGCCGCGCCCGCGTGACGGTGGACCTGGGCTCCATGAACGCCAGCGCCCCGCCGACCGAGGCGGACCTGGGCACCTCGATCCAGGTGGACTACAAGGACCCCGCCGTGCTGGCGCTGGTGCCCAAGATCTTCGCCCGCTTCGGCGATGCGAAGCTCTCCGAAGAGCGCCGCGCCAGCGAAACCACCCGCTTCGTCTCGCGCTACCTGGCCGGCGGGGCGGCGCTCGATGTGCCCAACGGCACCGCCAGCGCCACCGCCAAGAGCAAGAGCGGCGACTGTACCGAGCATGCCACGCTTCTGACCGCGCTCTTGCGGGCCCAAGGCATCCCGGCCCGCGGGGCCACCGGCATGTCCTACGCCGATGACGAGGGCTTCGTGGGCCACAAGAACGCGTTCATCTACCACATGTGGACCCAGGCCTGGCTCAAGGACGAGAACGGCAAGGGCCGCTGGGTCAACCTGGATGCCGCCCTGCGGCGCTACGATGCCGTGCACATCCTGCTCGGCACCTCCTCGATGGACGACGCCACCGGTGCCGACGAGGAAGCCAAGGTCATGCCGCTCATGGAAAGCCTGAAGGTGAAACTGGTCGAAACGGCGAAATAAACCGGAAACACGCGGGGCAGCCGCGCAAAAACCTGGAAAATGCAGCCAAGGGAGGGCGGGGCGAAAGCCCCGCCCTCTCTTACAATCCCCGCATGCCCAAGCCCCAAAAAACGGCCTTTGAAGAAGTCCCCGCGCCTCCCGCCCAAGCGGTGGAGTGGGAAACCGACGACGGCTCCCCGGCCGATTTTGCACCGGCCGAAACGGAAGATCCTGCCGAAACCCCCGCACCGGACACCGACCCGGCTGATGCAGAGTCCGATATGGGGTCTGCCGCGCCGCCGGAAACCCAAGTGCCCGCCGCCGAAACCGAAGGTCTCTCGCCCGAAGAAGCGGTGTCCGCCGAGGCAAAATTCGCCCTGACATCGCCCTCCGAGGTGCCGGTGGATCCCGACGAGGTCGAACTCTCCGATGACGAACTGGCGGAAATCAAACTGCCCGCCGATTTCGGCGCGCGCATCGAGGCGGTGCTGCTCACCTCCGACCGCCCGCTGACTTCCGGCCGCATTGCGCGCACCCTGGACCTGCGCGGCGCCGGCCGCTTGGTGCGCCAGGAGATCAAGGCGCTCAACGCCTTCTACGCCGAATCCGGACGCTCCTTCCGCATGGAGGAAATCGCCGGCACCTACCAGGTGATGACCCTGCCGGAATACGCCGAAGTGCTCGGGACACTGCGCAAAACCCGCATCACCAACAAACTGACGGTGGCCGGCATCGAAACCCTGGCCATCATCGCCTACCGCCAGCCGGTGGTGCGCGCCGACATCGTGGCCATCCGCGGCGTGGACTGCGGCGAAGTGCTCAAGACACTGATGGACCACCACCTGATCAAGCCGGTCGGCCGCGCCGAGACCCTGGGCCGCCCGGTGCTCTACGGCACCACCAAACGCTTTTTGGAAGTGTTCGGCCTTTCCGACCTCAAGGACCTGCCTAAGGACGGCGCCATGCGGCCGCCCTCGCTCTAAGGCGGATTGCCACCCCCGAAACCCTCCCAAAAAAACATGCGCCACCTGAACCCTTTCGCCTTCGTCTGCCTGTCCGCCATTCCCGCCGTGCTGGCGACCGGCTGCTCGGTGGATCGCTACACCCTGCAGGGCCGCGTGGTGGCGGATCCGGCGGACGGGGCGGACAGCCTGTCCGCCCGCGCGGCGGGCCGCCTGGCCGGCCGTCCCGTGCCCGGAGCCACGGTGCGCCTGGTCGCGGATCCGGATGACTCCCTCAACCGCCGCGAATTGGGCGTGTTCCAATGCGACAGCGAGGGACGCTTCCAAGTCCGCGACATCAATGCGCCCGGGGTCGAACTGGTTCCCTACCGCCTGCGCGTCGATGCCTACGCCCCCCGCCATGCCACGCTGCATTGCGACACCAACCTGCCCAGCCCCGGCCGCGTGCTGGTTCTGCGGATGACACCCGCCGATGAACGCACCGGCAGCCGTGCCGTGCCTGCGCCAACCAAGGCGGCACCCGGCAACGACAACTACCTGCGCAACACCCTGCGTGAGAGCGAGCCTTACCTCAGCGGCGGAAAATAACCCGTGAACCGCGAACCGCCGCCAACGCCGCCCGACCGCCTCACGCTTTCTTCCCGCCCTTTCATCGATCCCGGGGCGGCGCGCGAGCAGGCGGCCTGCGCACCGGTGCCGGTGCAGGTCGAAGCACCGCAACTGGTGATGCCGGAGGAATTGCCCGACTCCGAAGAACCCGGCGTCCCCCTGGAAAGCCAGCCCGATTTCGAGCCGGCCGGCCGGATGGATTTCTGGTGGCGCTTCATTGGCATGCTGCTGTTGGCCGGACTGCCCCTGGTCAGCAACCTGCAGGACACGCCGTTCATGTCCGAGGCCG
>CANIYR010000138.1 GCA_947471825.1 Phycisphaeraceae bacterium
CGCGATCGCCAAGGACGCGCTGGAACTCAATGCCGGCGTGTCGGTGCAGCTGACCAGCCACCTGTCGGCCTCGGTGACCGCCAAGACCTACCAGTCGCTGGACTCGGATGCCAAGGGCCACCAGAACAGCCTGGGCGCCAGCTTGAAGTACGACTTCTAAAGCAGGCCAAGGAAAGACCAACCCACACGAAAACACCCCGCCTCTGGCGGGGTGTTTTCGTGACGACGGACCGTCGATATCCTTGCCGGACGCATCACCGCCTCACATCCTGATTTTCGCCAGCCGCGCCCATTGCGCTTGGAAAGTTTGCGCGTTCAATCCCATGGCGGAGAGGGTCTCAGCCAACGCGCCTTCCCACGGCGGTGTCTTTGGCGGCGGTGCGCGGCCGGGGGCGGTGGCCGGCAGATGCGGCCAGGCTTTGGCCTTTTCCACCAAGGCGTCGAGCAACTTCAAATAGCGGGGCAACGGCAGCCAGGCCAGCACCGCGCGTGGGCCGTCCTCGCGCAGGGCCAAGAGCCAGGGGGCGTTGTAGGCCGGCGGCGGACCGGCTGGATCGCTTGGTTCCGTCATGCCCATTGAATCGGCGGACATCGGCGGTGGGGGCATCATGGGCATGGCGCCCATGCCCGGCATTTCCACCGGTGGCATGCCTGGGTTCGTTGGCATCGGCGTCGTTTCAAAGCCGGTTGCTTCACGCAAGGGTTGCGCCACCTCCGGCCCGAACACCGCCGCTTCGCCCTTTGACGGCAGGTTGTCGCCGTTCATGCCGAGCATCGCCTGATGGCGGCCCACCCGTGTGTGCACGCTGGTGAAAGGTTGTTCCTCCGGCCGCTCCCCGCCGGTTTCCACCACGCGCCGCAAATCGACAAAGGCCATGGCGCCGGCCACCGCGCTGGCGTCGGCCAAGGGGGCCAGATGAAACCTCCCGCGCCAGATGCTGCCGCGCCGCCGGTTTTCCCGGTTGATTTTCTGCGCCAGCATCTGCTTGAACTGCTTCATGAACATGGACAGGCTGCCCAGTTGCCGGCGGATGTCATTTGCTGCGGGAACTTTGACGGCCTGGGCCGGCAAGCCCATCCCGGCCTTGGCCATCGCCTTGGCCGCACCCCACATTTGCGGCGGATGGGCCTGCCGCCAGCGGCGCGCCGCTTCGTCGTCGTTCCAGCCCGCCGTGCTATCTGGCGTCCAGCGCAGCACCAGATGGAACTCATCGGCTTCCAGCGCGAAGGCTTGCACCTCGACGGCATAACTTTGTGCCAGCCGCCGCAGCAGCTGTTGGGCCCAGGTTTTGAGGTCGTCCGACCCGAGCAGGGCCAACTCCGGCGCCATGCAACTCCACAGGTGGAAGCAGCGAAGTGGCGGCGCGGAAGCCAGTTGGGATCGGCGGGAAGAACGCATGGCGCAGGAGTATCGGGGTGGTTGAATCATAGGGACAGACCTCATGAATGGCAAATCAGCGGTTCATTGCCGGTTTGGCGTCGCATGGCTGACTTGCGGGGATGCGCTTTAAGGGTTGTAAATCCGATTGCTTCATGCCTTTGTTATTCTTACCGCCATGGGCGACCCCTTACTGTTCACGGCTTTGATTGAAAACGAGTTGGAACGCTTTTTGGGTGAGCGTCCGATGCCGGAAAATCTCCGTCAGGCTTGCCGTTATGCACTCCTTGGCGGTGGCAAGCGCCTGCGCCCCATCTTGACCATGCATGCCTGTGTGGCGGCGGGGGGCAAGGCTGAGGATGCTTTGGTGCCGGCGGCGGCTTTGGAAATGATCCACGCTTTTTCACTGGTGCATGACGATTTGCCGGCGCTTGACAATGACGACCTGCGGCGCGGCCGCCCCACGCTGCACAAGCATGCGGGGGAAGCCATGGCGCTTTTGGCCGGCGATGCATTGCTGGGGCTTGCCTTCGAATTGATGGCCCAGGTGCGCGGCGAGGGCTCCGCGTTGCTGACGGCCGAATTGGCCAAGGCGGTCAATGACATGATCGCCGGCCAGGTGTATGACGCGCTGCCGGAGTTTGCGCCGGGCACGCCGCCGGCGGAACGGTTGGCGCTCATCCATCAGAACAAGACCGGTGCCTTGCTCCGCTGCGCCTGCCGGATGGGCGGTTTGTGCGGCCATGCCGATGCCGACACCCTGGCCCGTTTGACCGCATATGGCGAAACCATCGGTGTGCTGTATCAGGCGGTGGATGATCTGCTGGATGCCACCGTTTCCACCGAAGCGATGGGCAAGGCCACCGGCAAGGATGTGGGGCAGGGCAAACTGACCTTCCCCGGCGTGCACGGGGTGGAAGGCACCCGGCTGGAAATCAAGCGGATGCTGGCCGGGGCGCAGGATGCGGTGGCGCCCTTGGGCGAACGCGGACTCGCATTGGCGGCGCTGGCCCGGATGATGGCCGAAAGAAAGAAGTAAAATCCACCCATGCCTTTTCCGTTGCTTGAAACCATCCATTCGCCGGCCGACCTCAAGAAGATGACGGTGGCCCAGTTGCCCGCCTTGGCGGCCGAAATCCGCGCGGCCATTTGCCAGCAGGTGTCTTTGTCCGGCGGCCATTTGGCGCCCAATTTGGGGGTGGTGGAGCTGACCATCGCCATGCATTATGTGTTTGATTTCGGGCCGCGCTTGGGCGAGCAGGGTTGGACCGAAGGGCTGGTCGGCGGCGACCGTCTGCTGTTTGACGTGGGGCACCAATCCTATGTCCACAAACTGCTCACCGGGCGCCTGCCGCTCTTGGCCAAGTTGCGCCAGAAGGGCGGGATGAGCGGGTTCCCCGAGCCTTCCGAAAGCCCGTTCGACCTGTTTTCGGTCGGCCATGCCGGCACCGCCATTTCCACCGCCGTGGGCCTGGCCCGCGCCGACGCCATGAAGGGCGAGTCCGGCCGCAAGTGCGTGTCTTTGATCGGCGACGCCTCCATTGTCAACGGGGTCGCCCTCGAAGGCCTCAACAATGCCGGCACGCTCAAGCGGCAGTTCCTGGTCGTTTTGAATGACAACGGCATGTCCATCGGCAAGCCGCAGGGCGGGATGGCCTCGGCCTTCGACCGGTTGCGCGTGAGCCACGCCTACACCGGCTTCAAGAAATCCGCCCACCATGTGCTGGAGAAGATCCCGGGCGGCGAATTGCTGGAGAAGGCCTATCACCGCGGCAGCGAAGCCATCAAATGCGTGGTGGAGGACCGCCACGCCTTCGAGGATTTCGGGCTGGTCTGCGTCGGCCCGGTCGACGGCCATGATTTGCCGGCCCTGATAGCCATGCTGGGCGAGGTGCGCGCCATGGACCGCCCGGTGCTGCTGCATGTGAAAACCACCAAGGGCAAGGGCTATGCTTTTGCGGAGGGGGATTCGACGTATTTCCACAGCCCCAGCCCGTTCAAGGTGGATTTGAAGCAGGAGGACTGCCGGGTGGAATTGAGCGAGGGCGCGCGCAGTTTCACCGACGCCTACGCCGATGCCATGATTGCGCTGATGAAGGAAGACCCCAAGATGGTCGCCATCACCGCGGCCATGCCCAACGGCACGGGCGTTGACAAAATCAGCCTTTCATTCCCCGACCGCACATTGGATGTGGGCATCTGCGAAAGCCACGCGATGGACATGGCCGCCGGCATGGCCAAGGCCGGCTTGAAGCCGTTTTTCGCCGTGTATTCCACCTTTGCCCAGCGTGCCATCGACCAGTTGTTCCAGGAGGTCAGCCTGCAGAACCTGCCGGTCCGGGTGTGCATGGACCGGGCCGGCTACGTCGGCTCCGACGGCGCCGTGCACCACGGCTTCATGGACATCGCGATGGCCCGCGCCCTGCCCGATGTGGTGATGCTGGCGCCCTGCGACGAGCCCACCCTGCTTGCGGCGCTGCGCTTCATGAAGGATTGCGGCAATGCCGCGACCCTGGTGCGTTATCCGCGCGACAAGGTGCCGGTTTTGCCGCTGGATGCCAATCCCGCACCGTTCGAATTGGGCAAGGCGGCGCTGGCCTGGATGCACAACCCCGAAGCGGCGCCGGACTTGGCCGTGCTGGCCTACGGCGTCATGGTGTATCCGGCGGTGGAAGCGGCGAAAAAGATGGCGGCTGAGGGCAAAAATGTGGCGGTGTACGACGCCCGCTTCGCCCA
>CANIYR010000139.1 GCA_947471825.1 Phycisphaeraceae bacterium
CCAAGAAGCCGAACTCGGCTTTGCGCAAGGTGGCCCGCGTGCGCCTTTCCAACGGCCGCGAAGTGACCGCCTACATCGGTGGCGAAGGCCACAACCTGCAGGAACACTCGATCGTCCTGGTTCGCGGCGGCCGCGTCCGCGACTTGCCCGGTGTGCGCTACCACGTGGTGCGCGGCTCGCTTGACTGTCTGGGCGTGGATGGCCGCAAGCAGGGCCGTTCGAAGTACGGCGTCAAGCGCCCGAAGGCCGGCAAGGCCGCCGCTGGCAAGCCCGGCAAGAAATAACCATTTGCAATGACCGCCAGCCCATGCTTCGCGCATGGATTGTGCTGAAAAACCGCTTAGTCTGGCCGACGCGTGTCGGCCATTCTTTTTCCCCCCGGGTAGTAATCAGCGACCACTTTGCCCGACTCCCAACTTCGCTTGGGTGGGCCGCTGGTGAAAGAAACCCACAGCAAAGGATCCCCCATGGCCTCGTTCACCTCTTCCGAATCACAGCTCAAGCCCGATGCCCGTTACGGCGACAAAACCGTTTCGCGCTTCATCAACTGCCTCATGTACGGCGGCAAGAAGGCCTGCGCCCAGCGCGCCCTCTACGACGCATTCGACGAAATCGCCAAGGTCAGCGGCGAAGTGTCGCCCCTGGAAATCTTCAACAAGGCCATCGAAAACGTGAAGCCGACCGTCGAAGTGCGCTCCAAGCGCGTCGGCGGCGCCAACTACCAGGTGCCCATGCAGGTGAAGGCCAAGCGCAAGCAGAGCCTCGCCTTCCGCTGGATCCTGGCCGCCGCCCGTTCGGAAAAGGGCAAGCCGATGTCCCGCCGCCTTGCCAAGGAGTTCCTGGATGCGTCCAAGGGCGAAGGCAAGGCGATGACCACCCGCGAGCAGGTCCACCGCATGGCCGAAGCCAACAAGGCTTTCGCCCACTTCGCGTGGTAAAAACGGCCGGACGGGCCGTCACCGGCTCGAATTCAAGTGCTTTTCCAAAAGCCTTCCCGTCTTGCGGGAAGGCTTTTTTCAAGGCACCATGCCTGCTTTTTCAGCCTATAATTCACATCCTTTTCATTCAAACCGAGATTCACCATGTCTTATGTCAAATGCCTGCGCGGCAAGGAAAGCGGCATCGAATACCCCATCACCCCGCGCACGTCGTGCGACCTGGATTTCAGCCCGGTGGAAGTGGTGTATGACTACGAGCGCATGAAGGGTCGGGTGACCCGCAAGAGCATCGAGGCCGGCCCGCAGTCGCTGTGGCGCTACAAGGACCTGCTGCCCATCGAGGGCGAGCCCAAGACCGGCTTCCATTCCGGCTGGACGCCTTTGGTGCGCGCCAACCGCCTGGCCGCCGAGCTAGGCCTCAAAGAACTTTACATCAAGGACGATTCCGGCAACCGCCCGTCGTTCTCGTACAAGGACCGCGTGGTCGCGGTGGCCATCACCAAGGCCCTGGAGTTCGGCTTCAAGGCCGTCGGCTGCGCTTCGACCGGCAACCTGGCCCACTCGGTGGCGGCCCACGCGGCCATCGCCGGCCTGCCCTCGTATGTGATGGTGCCCTACGACCTGGAAGAGGGCAAGATCGTCGCCATGCGCGTGTGCGGCCCGAATCTGGTGCGCATCAAGGGCAATTACGACGATGTGAACCGCCTGTGTTCGCAGATCGCCGACAAGTACGGCTGGGGCCTTGTCAACGTCAACCTGCGCCCCTTCTACACCGAGGGCGCCAAGACCCACGGCCATGAAATCGCCGAGCAATTGGGCTGGCGCCTGCCCAAGCACACCGTGCTGCCGGTGGCCGGCGGCACCATTTTGCCAAAGGTTCACAAGGGCTACCAGGAGTTCATCCAGCTCGGTTTGGTCGAGGACAACCAGCCGGTGTTCCACGCCGCGCAGGCCGAGGGCTGCTGCCCGGTGGCCAAGGCCATCCGCGAGGGCAAGAGCGACTTCAAGCCGCAGAAGCCCAACACCATCGCCAAGAGCATCGCCATCGGCAACCCGGCCGACGGCCAGTATGTGATCCAGGACATCAAGAAAACCGGCGGTTTCGCCGCCACCGCCAACGACAGCGAAATCATCGACGCCATCCAACTCCTGGCCAAGACCGAGGGCATCTTCACCGAGCCGGCCGGCGGCACCACCCTTGCCTGCGCCATCAAACTGATCAACGACGGACGCATCCCGCGCGATGAGCCGGTGTGCATCTGCATCACCGGCAACGGCCTCAAGACCATCGAGGCGATGAACGGCCGCTTCCCCCATGTCGAGCCGATCGAGCCGCGCATGGACGCCTTCGACGCGATGATGAACAGCATGCCGGCCCGCGCCGACGCCAACTGACATTTTTTCCGACCTTTTTACGGAATTTCCCCATGCCCACCGTCACCATCCCCGCCGCCCTGCGCCCGCAGGTGGACGGTCTGTCCGAAATCACCGTGGCCGGCGCTTCCGTCGGCGAACTGCTGCTCAAACTGAAGGACCAGTACCCGGCCTTCGGCGCCAAGTTGTACAAGGCAGATGGCGCGCTCAACCGCTTCGTCAATGTCTATGTGAACAACGAGGACATCCGCTTCATGGATGATCTGGACACGCAGGTGACCGACCGCGACGAAGTGGCGATCATTCCGGCGATCGCGGGCGGGTAAGGCAGCGCGGACACTCCTGTCCGCAAAAAAGCACGCTTTGTTTGCCGCGGACAGGAGTGTCCGCGCACCGTTGGATGCCCCGTTTCCAGATTCCCATGGCCATCACGCCCCACACCATCGACCAGTCCACCCTGCCCCCCGAACTTGCCCGTTACCACCGGCAGATGTTGCTGCCCGGTTTCGGCATCGAGGGCCAGAAGAAACTGATGTCTTCCACCGCCCTGGTGGTGGGCTGCGGCGCGCTGGGCACGGTGATCGTCAACATGCTGGCCCGCGCCGGCGTCGGCCACATCGTGGTTGTGGACCGCGATTTCATCGAGATGACCAACCTGCAGCGCCAGATCCTGTTCGACGAGCAGGATGTGAAGGATGCCATCCCCAAGGCCGAGGCCGCCAAGCGCAAGATCGCGCAGATCAATTCGCAGGTGAAGGTGACCGCCATCGTGGACGATGTGAACCACACCAACATCGAGAAACTGGCCGGCATCGGCAACGATGCCTACGGCAAGGTGGACATCATCGTCGACGGCGTGGACAACTTCGAGACCCGCTACATCGCCAACGACTGCGCGGTCAAGCACGGCATTCCCTATGTCTACGGCGGCTCGGTCGGCACCGTCGGCGCCGCCTACGCCATTTTGCCGCACACAGCCCCGCTGGGAACGGGCGAAACCGTGTGGGAAAAGGCGGGCCTCGCCACCCCGTGCCTGCGCTGCATCTACGAGCAGGCGCCACCCCCGGGCGTCAACCCGACCTGCGACACCGCCGGGGTCATCGGTCCGGCCGTCTCCATCGTGTCCAACTACCAGGTGGCCGAGGCCCTCAAGATCCTGACCGGCAACCTCGACCGCCTGTCGCGCACCATGCTCTCGTTCGACCTGTGGGAGAACACCTTCCGCCAGTTGAAGGTGCAAAAGGCCTACGACGTGGCCGAGTGCGTCTGCTGCAAGGGCCGCCAGTTCGAGTTCCTGGACGGCATGTTCGGTTCCTCGACCACCACTTTGTGCGGCCGCAACGCCGTGCAGATCACCCCGAAGGCCGGCGAGAAGGCGCAGATGAACTTCGACGAGATTGCCACCCGCCTGAGGGGGATGGGCACCGTCACCGCCAACAAGTTCATGCTGCGGGCCGACATCGTTGACCAGGGCAACCCGTACGAATTGACCGTGTTCTCCGACGGCCGCGCCATCGTGCGCGGCACCAAGGAAGCCAACGTGGCCCGCAGCGTGTACGCCAAGTACATCGGCGGGTAAAGGTGGCATGAGTCTGTGACTCATGCGTCCGCGGCGGCATCCTGCCGCCGCTTTTTTGTAGGAAGCAATCCCATGGCCTTCCGCCGCCGCTCCAGCTCCGCCTCCAACGCCGCCATCAACCAAGGCGCCCGCATGCTGGGCGGCAAGCATTGGTTCGCCGGCCTGCTGCTGATCGCCCTGGGCGTTGGCGTATA
>CANIYR010000140.1 GCA_947471825.1 Phycisphaeraceae bacterium
ACACTGCCGCCGCCCTTCTCCATTAGTTGATGTGCGTGCTCCCGCCAACGGGAACACAACACCCCATCCGGCCCGACCAACCCCCGTCACCCATGCGGGTATTTTTTTGCGGAAAACACCGAACAGAAGCCAACCGGTTACAAAATGTAACTGGTTGAAAGTGCATTTCCCCCTCTCATGAGGTCTGTACCTAATGAAAAACAACCATATAAAACTTTGAATAAAAACAACTAACGAAACAACAACGAAATTTAGAAGTCCAAACTCTATAACTCGCCCATGGGCGATAGCCCCCACCAACTCACCGCCAAACCGCAACTACTACTGACCGCGCACTTTCCCGTGGTCGTCCCGTCCGGCGTTGGCAGGTGGATAGACGAAAGAAAAGACGGCGCCAAGTGGCACCGTCTTTTTTGTTGCAGGCCCGTTTTCTTCCTCACGCATGAACCATGCGGCCATCCGTCCCCAGCGCCGCCTCGTGAACCGCTTCCGACAAGGTCGGGTGCGCGTGCATGGTGGCGATGATTTCCTCCACCGTGGCTTCCAGCTTGCGGGCCAAACCGATTTCGGCGATGAGGTCGGTCACGCCGTGGCCGACCATGTGGCAGCCCAGGATCTCGCCGGTCTTTTTGTCGGAGATCATTTTCACGAAGCCTTCGGTCGCACCCAGGGCCTGGGCCTTGCCGCTGGCCTGGAAGGGGAAGGTGCCGATGGCCACATCCAGGTTCTGCTCGCGGCAGGCGCGCTCGGTCAGGCCGATGCTGGCCACCTGCGGCTCGCAGTAGGTGCAGCCGGGGATGCTGGCGTAATCCACATCGTGCGCATGCGCGCCGAACATGCGCTCGACGCAGGTGACGGCTTCTTCGCTGGCCACATGGGCCAGCCACGGGGGGCCGATGATGTCCCCCACCGCGTGGATGCCGGGCACGGAGGTCGCGTACTTGGGGTGTTCCTGCTTGTAGTCGGTGGTGATGAAGCCGCGCTCGGTCTTGATGCCGAGGGCATCGTCAAACAAGCCGTCGTAGCGGCCGGCCACACCGATGGCCACCAGCACCTTGTCGGCCTCGAGGGTCTGCTCGCCGCTGCCGTCGGCCTTGGCCACCACGGCCCTGATGCCGGTGGCGGTTTTTTCAATCGTCTTGGTGCTGTGGCCGGTGAGGATGGTGACGCCCTTTTTGGTGAAGGCCTTCTCCACCACCTTGCTGACATCGCTGTCTTCGATCGGCAGCACGCGGTCCTGCATTTCAACCACGGTGACTTTGGTGCCGAAGGCGTTGTAGAAGTAAGCGAACTCCATGCCGATGGCGCCCGAGCCGATGACGAGCAAACGCTTGGGCTGCTCGGCGAGGGACATCGCGTGTTTGCTCGAGAGCACCTTGTCGCCGTCGAAGGGCAGGCCCGGCATCTCGCGCGGACCTGCGCCGGTGGCAATCAGAATGTTCCTGGCCAGCACGGTCTGCTTGACGCCGCCAGAACGCGCGCTGTCGGCGGCGTCGTACACCGCGATCTCGAACTGGCGGTCGCCGGCGTCGCAGCAACCCATCTTGGGGTTGTTGATGTGCGCGTGGCCGAAGACATGCGCCACTTTGTTTTTCTTGAAGAGGAAGCCGATGCCCTTGTTGAGCGTGCCGGCGACCGTGCGCGAGCGGCCGATGATTTTCGACCAGTCGTAGGAGACTTCGCCGGTGGTGATCCCCCACTTGGCCGCCTCATGCTTGACCTGGTGGTACACCTCGGCGCCGGCGATCAGCGCCTTGGTCGGGATGCAGCCCCAGTTGAGGCAGGTGCCGCCCAGGGCGTCGCGCTCGATGCAGGCGACCTTCAGGCCGAGTTGCGATGCGCGGATGGCGCCGACATAACCGGCGGGGCCGCCGCCGATGACGACCAGATCGTAGAGTTCGGACATGAAGAAGTCTCCTGGGGGAAAAGTGAGTCGGATATTTTAGGGGAAATGAGCCGCGGTTAGGCCGGCTTCACTTCGAGCGAAAACCGCTCGATGCCGGTGGCCAGCCCGCTTTTGTCATCCACCTCCACAATGACGCCCTGCGCGACGGGCCGGCCGAAGGCCACATCAAAAGCGGCGGGGATGCCGGTGGTCATTTGTTTGACCACGCGGTCGGCGCGCCGGCCCAGGATGGAGTCGAGCGGGCCGCACATACCGAGGTCGGTGACAAAGGCGGTGCCGCCGGGGAAGGGATTGGCGGCGCCCGGGATGGAATCATCTGTACCGGGCTTGGAGAGGATGCGCTCGTCGGCGGTGGGCACATGGGTGTGCGTGCCGAACACGCAAGCGAGGCGGCCGTTGAAGTGCCAACCCATGGCGGCTTTTTCGCTGGTGACTTCGGCGTGGATCTCAACGAGCGCGATGGCGCGCGGCGGCAATGTCTTGAGCCAGCGTTCGACGCACTCGAAGGGATCGTCGCCGTGCATGTTGTTCATGAAGATGCGGCCGATGACCGTCATCACGAACACGGGCGGCAAGCCCGCCTTCTCCAATTTCATGTGCCCCCTGCCCCACGCCTCTGCCGGCAGGTTGGCGGGGCGTATCAGGTCGGCGGCGCTTTCAAGCGCGGCACGCACCGGCGCGCGGCGGAAAGCGTGGTCGCCCAGGGTCTGGCCGTCGATGCCGGCCTCCTTCAGCCGCTTGTACAGGTCGGCGGTCAGGCCCGAACCGTCGGCGGTGTTTTCGGAATTGGCGATGATGTAATCCGCCCTCTTCTCCTGCTTGAGCCACGGCACAGCGGCGGCGGCGGCCTGGCGGCCGGGGGCTCCGACAATATCTCCGAGCAAAGCGATGCGCATTTTCGTATCTTGTTTTCTAAAAATAAGTTAAGTATATTTTAGGGTCCGACGCGAGTCATGTTGAATCATTGTGGTTGGGTTTGATTGGGCTTGGCGGCCCAAAGGGCTACCTTTGCCTTAGCCCAGGGCAACGGCCTGGGTGGCCTATCCCCCATCCTGCGGCGGCCTGAAAGGCCGTGTTAACTTTCACTCAGAATCATTGAGACCATCGGCCACCCATCCCCTGAGCTTACGCTCAGGGCTCGCAAGAGATGTTCCACATGGAACATTCTCAATCCACCGTGACCCCCAACCGCTCCAGAATGCCGTCAAACTCATTCAAGCTGTGGAAAGTGATGGTCAAAGTGCCTGCCCCCTGCTTGCGGGAGGGCTTGATCTCCACTTTGGTCTTCAATTGGGTGGTGATTTGCTTCTCCAGATCCGCCAGATAGGCCCCGCCGGCCAATCCCCGGGCCGCTGGACCAGCCGTGGTCACACTTGGCTTGGCCGGTTCTTGCAGGCGTTTGACCTCGGATTCCATCCGGCGCACCGACCAACCCTCTTGGATGGATCGCAAAGCCACCGTTTTTTGCATGGCTGAATCGGTCAGGCCGGCCACACAACGGGCATGGCCCATGGATAGCAGGCCGTCTTCAACCAGCTTGCGGCAATCCGCGCCCAGGGAAAGCAGGCGGAGCAGATTGGTCACCGTGGTGCGTTCCAAACCCACACGTTCACCCACGGCTTGGTGGGTCAGTTTGAAGTCTTTGGCCATGCGCTCAAATGCCTCAGCCTTTTCAATCGGATTCAAGTCTTCGCGCTGCAGGTTCTCGATCAAGGCCCAGGCTGCCGACTCTTCATCAGTCAGGGTTTTGACCACCACGGGCACCACCAAGACGCCCGCCAACTGGGCGGCACGCCACCGGCGCTCGCCGGCCACGATCTCGTACGGGGTGGTGCCACCCGGCGTGGGTCGCACCACCAAGGGCTGCATCACGCCTTCGCGCTTGATAGAGTCCGCCAGGGTTTGCAAAGCGGCGTCGGCAAAACGCTGGCGCGGCTGATGCCCGTTGGGGCGCAAACTGGCCACAGGCAGCTCGGTGGGAGGGCCCGAGGGGGCCTGAGTGGCCACTTGCGGTGTTTCACGTGGAACAATCAGGGCTGGAGTCGGCGCAGCAGGGGGTTTGATGGGTGTTTTGGCGGATGTTCCATGTGGAACCTTGGCTGCCGCCGGGGCTACAACCGATGGAGTGGTCGTGGCAATCGGCTGAGCCTCGG
>CANIYR010000141.1 GCA_947471825.1 Phycisphaeraceae bacterium
AATTCGGCACTGTCGGTCTTGCAGAGCGCCTGCGCCAGGCAGGCCGCCTGCTCGGGGGAAACTCCGAATGCATAATTGCCTTTTTTATCCTTCGCAAAAACGCCGCCGCCTTTGCCTCCATAAGCCGCCTTCTGCGCCCACAGGCATCCTGCCTTGAGGGCCTCGTTGTTGGTTTTCACGCCGCTGGTGATCGCACAGTGGGTCCAGCACCACATGGCAAAAGCCAAGTCGCCCTGCGGCGGGGCGGCGAAATCCCAATGGCCTTTTTCATAGGGTTTTTTATAAAACTTGCCGTATTTGTCATCCTTTTGCGGGCTGGGGTCCTTGAGGAAATACGTGGGGTTGAAATTCTGCTCCACCAACTCGTCGCACGCCTTCTGAAGGATCGCCTTGCGTTCCGGACTCGGATGCCGCCAGTTGTATTCAGAAAGGAACAAAATGGCCCAGCCGTACAGATGGGGTCCGGCAACCCGGCTGTTGATTTCCTGGGGCCCGGAGGACGGCGGGCTGATCTCCTCCTTGGTGAAGTTGCCCACCACCGTCACCTGAACCTTGAGATCCTGGCCGAGCACCCCCTCGCAATACTTGGCGATGAGATCCACCTGCTTTTGATGGTTGATGTCCGGGCTGTTCATCCATGCCAGGCCGGCCAGCAAAGTGGCCAGCGGACTGCCGCCGACCAGCCCGTCGGCCGCCTGATTCTTGATCAGCCACTTGGATGCGTTTTTGAACAGTTTTTCGTTCTTGGTTTCCTTGCCGTCCACCGTGGTTTTGTCAATGACCTGGCCGGGGACAAAAGACCCCATCTTGGGCACCGCCACCGTGCACATGCCCTGGTCGCGGCCCAGCCGCATTTTCATGCGGAATTGGCCGCCGTTGCCGGTGGCCAGATCCAGCGCCTCGCCGAAATACCTGAGCGTGGCCTTGGAATTCCTGAATTGCGCGAATTTGTTGTCCACCTGCACGCCGATGATCTCATCGCGCACGCGGGCGCCGGAATCATCCATCGGCCCGCCGGGCTTGACCCACTTGAGGCGCAGGGAATCGCCATCCATGTTGTACACCGTGGCATCAAGGGGCCCCAACGGGCAGGATGTGTCGGCGCGCGCGCCCCCGGCAACCGTCCAAGGGGCGGCGGCAATCCAGCAAAACGCAGCCAGGCGGGCATATCCCGAATAAGGGGGTCGCATCGGGCCATATTAAGACGGCAAAAGCCAAAAATCCAACCTCCCAACCGATATTTTTCTAATTTTTCGCCACCCGCGCCGTCTTCCCATCGGCAAGCCCCAACGCCTTACCATGCAACCCAATGCCCGAACCCATCGCCCCTTTCAAATCCGCCGCCCCGCCACGCCGCCGCCAATGGGCCATGCACGCCCTCATCGCCGCCCTACTCCTCGGCGTGTCCCTGCCGCCGGCGCTTCTCCTCAACAAGGCCTGGCAAACCCGCCGGAAATTGGCCGGTTTGGTTTCAGACCAACCGGCACTGAGGCAGGAGGCGCTGGGCTATGTTTACGCCAATGCCGGCGGCGACCCGGCCTTGGTTCGGTCCTTGGCGGAAAAACTGGATTCCATGCCGGCCGAAACATGCGCGGAAGCATTGCGATTGGCCGCCCTGTCCGGCGCCTCCGAAACAAGCATGAATCCCGGCGTGGCCGAGGCGGCGCGGGGAGTGTTTGCGCGGCTCAAAACCGACAAGGAAAAACTGCAGTTGACGATGGCCCTGCTCGACGCCCCACTCAGGGCGAAAAAAAACCAGCGCCTGGCCGACACCGCGGCATACGACCAGGCGCTGGCCATGCAGACGGCGCTTTTGGCCGCGGAAATGCAACCTGAAAACACCGTGCGCCTGGTTTCCCTGTTCGAACGCCGGGCGCCGGATCATCCGGCCATTGCGGCCTGCCTGGCCGCTTATGCCAAACGCATGGAAGCAGCCCAAGGAATCCCTTTGCTTGAATTGGCCGGCCTGCTCAACAGCTGCGGGCACTGGAGTCCGGAAACCGCCAATCCCGCGCTGTACAACCGATGGCTGGCCACCTTGGCCGGCGTGCCGGGGGATGACACGCGCATCTACGCCATCAACATGATCCGCACGCGCCCGCGGGCCGGCGATTATGCCGAACTGGGCGCCGTTCTGCTGCGCATGACCGCGGATCCCGTGCCGGCCGTGCGATTGACGGCCCTGCGCGCGGCGGCCGAATGGGCGAAAGAAGGCACGCAAGCAACCGCCTTTGCCGCCGCCATCCAGGCGGCGGCCGGCGACAAGGATGAGTCGGTCGCCAGGGAAGCCTGGATCATGCTCGGCTTGCTTTCCGTGGCGCCGCCCGTGCCGGAGCACCTGGAGCGGACCCCGTTCAAAGTCAGCGAAGCCATGTTTGTCACGTTGGTGAAGGCGCATCCGCACGATGCGCCATTGCTGCGCCAACTCGCGGCCATTCTGGAGCAAAATGACGCGCAGGCCGCTTCCGCCGCCCACGCCCTGGCCAACACCGATGATCCGATCGCCAAGGACGCCATATTCCGGCTGCTTGAAAAAGAGGCCGGGCCGCTGACCCGGCAAATGGCCCAGTGGCGCGTGTTGTCGGAAGGGTCGCCCGAGCAGGCCAGGCTCTTTTTGGACCGGACGCCCGGCATCAGCCCGCTGACCGACGCCGCCGCGTTTGCCGCCAAACGCCACCCCGGTCCCGCCGGAACTTCCGGACTGGCCGATGACGCCGCCAAACGCCACCGATTGGCCGCCTTGGAAGGACTTCCGCAAGCTTCCACCTCGGTGGACATGCACGAAGAGGAATACGGATTGGCCTACCTTGCCGCAGCCAAGGCGGAAAAAGACCCGGCAAAGGTCATCGCCCATCTGCGGCCCCTGCTTTGCAGCGGCGAATCGATATGGCGTGACGAAGCCTGCTGGCTGGCGGCCCAGCGCCTGACCAAGGACCAGGCAACCGAACTGGCGCGCGACCTCCTGGCAACCCCGGGGGACCCTCCCAAAATGAGCGGGGCCATGCTCTGCGGTTTGGCCAAGGTGCATCCCCGCCGCATACGCGGCGGATCGGCCCCATTCCTGTTGGCACATCCGGAATGGACCGAGGCAAAACTTTATGCGCTGACCAATGATGAACTGGCCAGACTCAACCCGCCCTTGTCAACGCTTGACGCCCTCACCGACAATGCCAACCGCTGGGCAAACGCCAGGACGCCCGGCGAAACCGGCGTGCTGATGGCCACCCGATTGGGGCTTGCGCTTCGCGGAGACAAGCCCATGGATGCAGGTTCGCTGCTGTTTGAGCGCGATATCCCCCACTCCACCGTGCTGCTGGCCATGCTCGTTCAAAAACCCCATGATGCTTTTGATGCCTTGCTGGGCGATGATGTCCGGGTGCCTTTTTCGCGCCAAGATCTGTTGGTGAAATGGCGCTACGGTGAATTGTTGGCGGCATTTCTGCCGGCCGATGCGCCACGCATCGGCGGGTGGGCCGATCTTCATCTGCAAAGCCTTCAGCTGGAGCAGCTCAGGGCTTGGTGGCGGATCAACAAATTATCGGCAAAGAAATAGCGGTGCGCACCCGGAATGGCGATTCCGCAACCTGTTGCTATTGCCTGCCCCGTCCGCCTATACTCTGCCATTGGCTTGGGTTCCATGGCGCCGGCCAAAAGGCCGGCCCGAACCTTGCCCGCCCCATTTTGATCCCACATGCTTATTCATGTCATCTGCCCAAGTTGCACTGAGCCTTACGACATTGCGGACACATTTGCCGGCGGCGTCTATCGGTGCGCCAAATGCAACACGCTGATGTCGGTGCCCAAAGACCCGGCGCCCAATGCGCCCAAGGGCAAATCGCCCCCGCCGGATGGGGCGGAAGCCCTTGCCAACTCCCGCGGCAGCAGCCAGACATACGTTTCCCAAAGCATGCCCAAAGGGGTAAAAAAGGCGGTGAAAAACGGCAGGGCAGCAGGCAAGGACAAACCGCGGAAAGGTGTCTGGGACAACTACAAGGTCCATATCATCAGCATCACCGCCA
>CANIYR010000142.1 GCA_947471825.1 Phycisphaeraceae bacterium
ACATCAAAGTGCTCGCGGATGCGGCGGATGGCTTCTTCCTTGTTGTTGGAGCTGGTCACGATGGTTTGGAAGGCGCTGGCGCTTGCGGAAGCCTTGTCGAAGGAAATCGTGCTGCGCGGAAACTTGCCGACCGAGGATTTTTTGGCGTACCAAGCGACTGAGCGGGCCAGCGATTGACGGAAGCCGGCATCGTTGTACTGCGCCATCACCTCGTTCATGTCGGGGATTTCCGCAGGCGACAACTTGCGCAGGCCGGATTCGCCGTCGGTCAGCGCATGCCCGAAGTCCTTTTTCTTTGCTTCCGGCGGCTGCGCCACCGGCTTGTTCTGGCAGCCGGCCGAGCCAAGCGCCCCCAAAGAACCCAAGGACGCGGCCAAAGCCAGTGCCAGAAAACGGGACGTCAAAGCCGGGGAAGAAGTTTTGTTCATGCGCGGATACTAACCCAACGCCGGGATATTTGCTCCCATCCGAGAGGTTGGTCCTGCGGACCGGCGGACCTACATTTTGTCGCACAAACGGCGGGCCAGAAGGTTGAGAAACAAACCGACATCGGTCACGATGCCCACCGATTCCACACTGCCCCGGTCGGCCAGCTTGGTGACCACCGCCGGGTTGATGTCCACACAGATGAGTTTCACGCCCGCGGGGGTCATGTTGCCGACGCCAATGGCATGCAGCATGGTCGAGAGCATCAGCACCACTTCGCAGCCCTTGAGGGCGGTGGCGTACGCTTCCTGTGCCTTTTCCAGGTCCATGATCGTGTCCGGCAGGGGTCCGTCGTCGCGGATGGAGCCGGCCAGCACATAATTCACCCCGTGCCTGACGCAGGCGTGCATCAGGCCGCCGGTGATGGCGCCCGATTCCACGGCCGCTTTGATGGAGCCGGCATTGCGCACGCGGTTGATGGCGCGCAGGTGATGGGTATGGCCGCCGCGCACGCCGCGGCCGCGGGCCAGGTCGACACCCAGCGAGGTTCCGAACATGTTGCTTTCGATGTCGTGGGTCGGCAAGGCGTTGCCGGTCAGAAGCACCTGCACGAAGCCGTGCTCGATCAGGCGCTGCAAGTGGGGGCCCCCGCCGGTGTGGATGACCACCGGGCCCGAGACGATGGCCACCTTGCCGCCGCGGTCCTTCACGCGCCTGATTTCCCAAGCCAGTTCGTCCACCGAATGCTCGACGCGGCGCTCCGAGGAAACCCCCGCGCTCATGAACGAGAATCCTTCGCCATGGGCATTGACTTCCGGCGTGTCCACGCGCACGCCGTGCACCCCGACCACCACGCGGTCGCCTTTTTTGAGGTTGCGCAGGATGGTGCAATGCGCCTGGATCCCGGCACCCTGCCCGGAAATGACTAGCATGCCGTCCATGCGCTGGTTTTGCGCCTTGACAAGCCGCCCGTTCACGCGGACAAAGGTCGGATAGATGGTGCTGGAATAGAAGTCCTCAGGCGCAACGCCGTCCTTGGGCGCGGGTGCTGTTTCGGCATCGGCGGGTTCGGAAGAAATCGGGTGCGCGCCAAGGCTCATCAATTCGGCCACCGCATTGTTCAAGTGCAATTCATTGCGGCCGGTCACCCGGATGGTGGCCACCGAAGGCTGGTCGTGGCGTTCGCCGGCGGTCAGTTTTTCGACGCGGAAACCCAGGCCCGCATCGGTGGCGGCCGAAATGACCCGGTTCAGGAGCCCGGTGTCAAGGAGGTGGCCGCGCATTTCCAGCCGGGTCGTGCGCACCTCCGAGGCGAAAGGGCCGCGCCCGGCCGGCGAGCAGCCGGGATCCTGGGCCAACTGCAGCGTGAGACACTTGCAGCCGCCGCCGGCCAGCAGGAATTCCGACACATCGCAGATTTTGACGGCAAAACCCCACGCTTCCAGCTTGGCGCAAAGGTCGGCGCTGGCGTTGCCGGTGACCAGTGTCCGGCCGATGCGCACGGCGTTGCAGGCGAAGCCCAGGGCGTCTTCCTCGGAAACTTCGATGCGCCTGGCCGCCGGGATGCGCTTCCGGATTTCGGCCAGCGACGGCTCGTCGAAAGCGGCCGCGAAATAAGCGGCGCGGCCGCCGGGCAAAGGCAGGAAGCAGGTGTCGAGGTGGTAAAAACGCGGATCCATGAGGCGCAGGGAGACCACCTCCACGCCGAAGATTTTGGTGAGCGCCGGATGGGCTTCAATGCTGCTGCGCACGCCGTAGCCGGCCCACAAAAGGGGCTCGCCGGGCTGGAACAGCGCGTCGCCTTCGCCTTCGAAGGGCTGGTCGGGGCCGAGTTCCTCCAAGTTGAAACGCAGTTTCTGGAACGCCTCGGCGTTGGTGGCTTCCTCGCCTTTGCGCTCCGGCACACGGAAGGCGGCCGGCACCACCGTGCCGTCGAGCACCAGGCCGGCGTTGGCGGTGAACACCAAGTCGGGCAGTTCCGGGGTCGGGCGCAGCAATTCCACCCGGGTCAGGGCGGCCAAGGTGTTGTGCAGCACATCCCATTGCGCGCGTGCGCGGGCGGCATTGACCCGTCCGACATGGCCTTCCATCCACGGATTGATGACATAGCGGATGCCATAATGGTCGGGAGGGCACATGAGCAACCGGGACGTGGCGTGGGCGTTTTGCATGGGGCGGGGATTGTAGTCCGCAGGCCAGACTGCCAGCGCCATACAACGAAAAAACGGCCGTTGCAGGCCGTTTTTCCAGATTTGAAAGGGCTATGACCGTTCGGTCATCCGCCGCGGGCGCGATCAGCGCAGGCCGGCCGCTTTGTGGAAGGTTTTCGCCAGGTCGGTCTTCTCCCAGGTGAAGGTTTCGTGGGCCTTGCCATTGACGGTGACCGTGCCGGGCTTGCGGCCGAAGTGGCCGTAGGCGGCGGTGGGGGAATAGATCGGCGCGCGCAGCTTGAGGTGGTTGATGATGCCGCGCGGGGTGAGCGGCACGAACTTGCGGACGATGGCCACCAGGTCGCCCTCCGGAATGCGGTTGCTCCCGAAGGTGTTGATGAAGACAGAAGTCGGCTCGGCGACGCCGATGGCATAGGAGAGCTGCACTTCGCACTCGTCGCACAGGCCCGATGCGACCAGGTTCTTCGCCACGTAGCGCGCCATGTAGGCTGCCGAACGGTCCACCTTGGAGGGGTCCTTGCCCGAGAAGGCGCCGCCGCCGTGGCGGCCCTTGCCGCCGTAGGTGTCGACGATGATCTTGCGGCCTGTGAGGCCCGTGTCGCCGTGCGGCCCGCCGATTTCGAACTGGCCGGTCGGGTTCACGTGGATGGTGACGGTCTTTGGGTCGAACAGTTTCTTCGGCATCACCGGGGCGATGATGTGCTTGATGACCAGCGCCTTCAATTCCTTCTGCTTTTTGGCGCCGTTCCAGCGGGCGTCGTGCTGGGTGGAGAGCACCACGGTGTCGATGCGCACCGGCTTGTTCTTGGCGTCGTACTCGATGGTCACCTGGCTCTTGGCGTCGGGGCGCAGGCCGGGGATCTTCTTGTTCTGGCGGCGCACCTGCGCCTGCATTTCGACCAAGCGGTGCGAGATGTGGATGGGAAGCGGCATGAGTTCCGGTGTTTCGCGGCAGGCGTAGCCGAACATCAGGCCTTGGTCGCCGGCGCCGGGTTCCTTGGCGTTGTCGGCGGCGTTGTCGACGCCGCGGGCGATGTCGGCGCTCTGGCCGTGCAGCGTGCGGATGACCGCGCAGGAGGTGTCGTCGAAGCGGATGGACGGGTCGTTGGTGTAGCCGATGCGCTTGACGGTCTCGCGCACGGTTTCCTCGGCCTGGCCCAGCGCCTTGTTGGCCGCGTCGTTGTGCACGGTCACTTCGCCGGCGACCACCACCAGGCCGGTTGTGCACAGGGTTTCGCAGGCCACGCGGGCCATCGGATCGTGGGCAAGCAGGCTGTCGAGGATGGCGTCGGAGATTTGGTCCGAGACCTTGTCGGGGTGGCCTTCTGAGACGGATTCGCTTGTGAAGAAGTGGTGCTGGGCGTGCATGGGGTATACCTGATGGTGGGGCGCCGGCGACTTGCCGGGACGTGGTGAAGGGC
>CANIYR010000143.1 GCA_947471825.1 Phycisphaeraceae bacterium
CCGCATGAAGGCGTGTCCGGCAGTGAATTGGGCTTTGCGCAGCCTGGTGGTGCGCGGGGGGTGTGATGAAAAGCGGGATCGCATGGGGAAGCGGATGTTGGGGTATAGGACATGGAATTGAAGAGGGCTCCTCTTGAGTGCCTGAAATAAAGCTTAAGTCTTTATAAAAAATTATTTTATATATAATTCGCACAGACTTTTCGAATGGGGTAAAAAGGGGTTTCTCCCGTTTGCCCATTGATTTACCCAATGCACATTTTCATATCTGTTGGCAGAGCCGCCGCAATCCTTTTTTAAAAGCACTTGCTCCTCTTTTGGGCTTGAACTAATATGGCTTGCTTTTACTGATGAATCCGATTCAATGCCCAGCTTTGGGCATCCCTTGACGGATCCCCTTTTTGCTCCCATGGCCCTTTCCGTCAGCCGAGTCCGACGATTCACCTGCCTTTCTTGCCATCATCCGATGGAAGCAGGGGATGCCGGTCCTTTGTCGCAGATTCCATGTCCTGCTTGCAGGAAGTCCCAGACGGTGCCGGCGCGTATGTTTGACTTGATGTTACGGCGCCGCACGGGGGCGGTGGTGGCTGGCGACATCTTCCGCGGGATTGAGGAGACCTCGGGTCGTGAGGTGGACATTTTGGTCATGGAAAGCGATGCCGGTGAACGTGCCACCATGGTCAGCGCCACGGTGCGCTTGCATAAGGCGTTGTGTAAGCTTGATCACCCTTATTTGTATCGCATACATCGTTTTATGTCCTGCGGAGATCACCCGGTCATCGTGACCGAGCCGCGTGCCGAGTCGGTGTCTTCGCTGATGGGCAAACGGGGGGTTCATCCGGGCAAACTGCTACATTTGGCCATTCAGGCGGCGCGCGGTTTCCGGGCGGCCGAGGGTGTTGGCATTGGCCACATGAGTCTGCAACCGGCCTATTTTCAGTTGCGCTCAGAGTCCACGGTGCGCATCATGGGCTTCAGCCTGTGGAACCACCTGTATTCGGCACAACCCACCAATGGATGGTCCAATGTCGCGCCGGCGCCTTATCTGGCTCCAGAGGTCGCCCGCGGCGAGCGCCCGGACATCCGCTCGGACATTTATTCATTCGGTGTCTGCATGCTGTATTTCCTGACATGCCAGGAGCCGGCGGACAAGCTTGGCGCCCGCCAGATTCTTCGCATCGAGCAGGACATCATTCCTTCCAACATGGCCGACATGTTTTCAGCCATGCTGATGGAGAAACCGTCGGATCGTCCGGAAAACTGGAGCCAAGTGGTCGCCTTGCTCAAGGGTGAAAGCATCACGAGGGGTTCCCGTGGCGCGATTGCCATTCAGGGCAAGGAAAAAACGGATGTGAAAAAAGAGGAGGAAGAGGGGCAGGAAGATTCCGCCCCTGTCCGGCCGCGCGTTGAGCGGCACGGCAACGAACATCAGTCCGACTTCCTTGATCAATCGGGTTTTCTCCACGGCATGATGGAGGCCGATGTGGAGTTTGACGTGGATGATGTGCTGGGTCAATTGCAAGATATGGCCGGCTCCGAAGACGCCGCCGAATTCGCCAGCGACCAGATGGCCGGCGCACGGGGTGATAGTCCGGTGGACATCATGGCCAAGGCCGTCATGGATGGCGACATGGACGACCTGCGGCCCGAGGATATTGGCAGCGGCCTGATTTCCCAAGATGCGGCTCTGGATTCGGGCATCGACCTGACGCCCCAAGCCCACGATGCCGGACTGGATTCGGCTCCCATCACGATGGACGAAGGGGTTTTCGAGCTTGGTTTGCCCGAAGAATCGCCAGGTGGCGGCGGCAAGGACGGCAAGCCGCCTTTGGGAAAGCGTTAAAGGGCCTGCAGTTGGCCCCTTGTGTTTAGCCTAAAATGTTCCCCATGCTCTGGCAACCCCAACTCCCTGAAAAATACCGCACGATGGCCGACGCCGATTTGAAGGCCGCCGTGGCGGCCCGCAAGGCGCAGTTGGGTAGCGACCTCATCATCCTGGGCCACCATTATCAGGCCGACGAAGTGGTGCAATTCGCCGATTTCACAGGCGATTCCTTCAAGTTGTCACAGTTGGCGGCCCAGCAGGTGGCCAAGGCCCAAGCCAAGTGGGTGGTGTTCTGCGGCGTGCATTTCATGGCCGAAACGGCCGATTCGCTGGCCAATCCGACCGGCATGGAGGGCGTGCAGGTCATTCTGCCCGACGCGTCGGCCGGCTGCTCGATGGCCGACATGGCCTCGTACGAGCAGGTGCTGGAATGCTGGGAAACGCTTGCCGGGGTTTATGAAGGGCTAGCCGTGCGCGTGGTCCCGGTGTGCTACATGAATTCGACCGCAGCCATCAAGGCCTTCTGCGGCGAGCACGGCGGGGCGGTCTGCACCAGCAGCAATGCCGACAAAGTGATCGCCTGGGCCTTGAAGGGCGGCGACCAGCCGCTCGCAGCTGGCGAAAACGTCAAAATTCTGTTCATCCCCGACCAGCACCTGGGCCGCAACACCGGCGCCAAGGCCGGCTTTGACCCGGCCACCCAGATGTGCGTGTGGTCGCCCAAGCACGACCTGGGCGGCAACAACGCCGAGGTTTTGCTCCGCAGCGTGTTCATTTTGTGGAACGGGCATTGCTCGGTGCACAAGATGTTCCGCCCCGAACATGTGGATCAGGTGCGCACCCTGTGGCCGGATGTGCATGTGATCGCCCACCCCGAATGCAGTCATGAAGTGTGCCAGAAGGCCGACAGCACCGGATCGACCGAGGGCATCATCCGCGCCATCCAATCCGCCAAGCCCGGCTCGCGTTGGGCCATCGCCACCGAGGTGCATTTGGTCAACCGCCTGTGCAACGAGGCCAAGGCCCGCGGCGTCCACGCCCGCATTTTGTCGGAGTGCCAGTGCCTGTGCACCACCATGGTGCGCATCGACCTGCCGCACCTGCTCTGGACGCTGGACAATCTGGCGGCCGGCAAGGCGGTCAATGTGATTTCGGTGCACCCGGCGGCCAAGAAATGGGCGCTGGCGGCGTTGCAGCGCATGCTCGACATCACGGCGAAATGAGGCGTTTCAGCAACTCTTTTTGGCGTTCTCGTGCCGCAATTGCCCGCAGGCCGCCGCGATGTCGCGCCCGCGCGAGGCGCGGATGTGGGTGCTGATGCCCGCGTCGGTCAGAATCTGCTGGAAGGTCAGCACCGCCTCGTCGGTGGGGCGGATGAAGGGCATGCCCTTGACCTCGTTGTAGCGGATCAGGTTGATGTTGCTGCGCAGGCGGCGGGCCACCACGGCCAATTCGCGCGCGTGCTCGGGCAGGTCGTTGACGCCTGAGAGCAGGATGTATTCCAGCGTCACCTCGCGGCCGGTTTTTTCGAAGTAGTAGGCGCCGGCCTCGATCAGTTGTTCGACGGTCACGAATTCCGCCCACGGGATGATCTTGCGGCGGATTTCGTCGTTGGGGGCGTGCAGGCTGATGGCCAGGGTGATGGGAAAATCCATGTCCGCCAGTTTGCGGATGGGGGAGGGCATGCCGACCGTCGAGATGGTGATCTTGCGCGCCGAGATGCCCAGGCCCCACGGCGCCATCATGGTCTTGGCGGCGTTCACCACATTGTTGAAGTTCGACAGCGGCTCACCCATGCCCATGAAGACGACGTTGGAGATGCGCTCCACCGCCGGCAGCCGCGAGAGCATCCAAATCTGCTGGACGATCTGGCCGTTGGTCAGGTTGCCGTCCAGGCCGGACAAGCCGGAGGCGCAGAACTTGCAGCCCACCGGGCAGCCCATCTGCGAGGACACGCAGGCGGTGCGGCGCAACTTGCCGGACTCGCGGCTTTCCGAGGGGATCATCACCGTCTCGGTCTGGTTCTTGGTGTCGCCCAGGGGCTGGCCGGCGATCGGCAGGAGGGCTTCCCTGGCGATTTCGTCTTCGGAGAGGCCCCAGTCAATCAGCAACTTTTGGGTGCCGTCGGTGGCCGCCA
>CANIYR010000144.1 GCA_947471825.1 Phycisphaeraceae bacterium
AAATCCCCCAACCAAATCTAAATAAACCCCTTGCATCCATTAGGGACAGACTTCATGAGCCCGCCCCTCAACTCGGCCTTCCCGGGACCGAGGGTCTCCGACCCTCGCCAGTTTGCAGCCCATAGCCGTGTTTATCAGCCACACAAGGAGTCGCAGCTCCTCGCTCCCGCGAAATCCCGTTCCTCCGCCACTCCGCCCTCCCTTTCCCTCCCTTTCCCTCCCTTGTATAATCCCACCCCCTCCAACCGAGCAAACTTATGTCCTTCACCTGCACCCTTGTCACCCCCGTCGCCGAAGTCTTTGAAAAAGAAGTGACTTACGCCAACCTGCCGGCGCATGACGGCCAGCTGGGCGTGGGCACCGGCCGTGCGCCTTTGCTGGCCCGTTTGGGTGCCGGCGAACTGACCCTGACTGAAAAAGACGGCAAGCAGACCCGCCTGATCGTGGTCGGCGGCTTTGCCCAGATCAAGGCCGGCAAGTTGGTCATCCTGACCGACGAAACCCACGAGTTGGGCAGCGTGAAGGCCGACCAGGCGCAGAAAGATTTGGCTGCCGCGCTAGAAACCAAGGCCGTCAGCGCTTCCGAAGTGGAGCGCAAGGAGAGTCGCGTGGCCCGCGCCCGTGCGCTGCTCAAGGCCGCGCAGAACTAAGAGTCTCCATCCCCGGAGCGCGAGTGCCCCCACCCGCAAATCCATGAGGCGGCTCAATGCCGCCGAATGGAATTCGCCCGGTACCAAGCAATCAAAAATCCAAGGCATTGAGCCTTGGATTTTTTTGCGGGTGGGGGCACCCGCGCTCCAGGGTTGTTTTCAACCCAGCGCCGGCGTGTCCGCCCGTGCGATCTTCCATTCAATCTTCGCCCCGGCTTTTTCGTACATCCGGCGGATGTGTGGCAGGAACGGCCGCTCGGTTTGGGTGTGGCCGGCCAGCAACACCACCGACCCGCGCTCGCGCAGGTCGAGGGCGCCGTGGTGGCTCATTTCACCGGTCACATAGGCGTCGGCGGACGGGCCTTTCTCGAACAGGGAGCCGCCGGAGCCGGGGCACACCGCGAGGGTGCGGATGGGCTTGGCCTTGGCCGGCAAGGCCTGCCACAGGGTTTTGACTTTCGTCACCTTTTTCAAGCGCGCAGCCAGCGTTTGCGCCGACACCGGTTCGTTCAGGGTGAGCAGGCGGCCGGCACCGTGGGCTTCCGTCAAGGGCGTCGGCTCGGGCTCCAAGTGGAACAGGTCAAAGGCCGGCTCCTCGTACGGGTGCGCGGCGCGCAGGGCCGCCAGCACATGGGCGAGGGCGTTGCCAGGGCAGAGCATTTCCAACTTGGTTTCCTGCACGGTTTCGCGGCTGCCGACCCGGCCGATGGCCGGTTTGGCGCCATCCACCGGCAAAAAGCCGCCGGTGCCGGGGGATTCAAAAGAGCACTCACGGTAGTTGCCGATGCCGCCGGCCCCGGCCTTGGCCATGGCCTGCCGCACCGCCATCGTTTGCGCCTGCGGCACGAACACCACGATTTTGTATTCGTCGCGCTTGGCCGTGCGCGGCTGGATCGGCACGCACACGCCGGCCCCCAGCGCCGCCGCCAAGGCATCGGTGATGCCGCCGCGCACGGCGTCCAGCGCGGTGTGCGGGGAGTAAACCGCGATGCCGGCCTCGGCGCAGGTGAGCAGGGCGCGCTCCTTCCAAGCGCCGTCGGTCAGCCGGGTGAGCGGTGCGAAGATCGGCGGGTGGTAGGCGACGATGAGTTGGCAGCCCTCTTTTTTCGCCTCGGCCACCACCGCCTCGGTCAGGTCAATGGTGAGCAGCGCCCGCTTGATCGGCCGGCGCCCTTCCAGCCGGCCGACCTGCAGGCCGACCTTGTCCCACGGTTCGGCCAGGGTTTCCGGGGCGGCGAGTCGGAGGGCGGTGAGCAGTTGGGGCAGCAGCATGGGCAGGATGATAGCGGGGGCGTGAAGGGGGTTTGGAATGCGGCGGCGAGCTTGGGTACAGAGTTTGGGAAAGGTGCCGGATAGGGGGCCAAACCCTTAGGGACAGACCTCATGAGCAGGGTGTTTTTGATCATATTCAAATGAAAAACCAGCACTTGTGTGCTGGCGGGTGTTTTTTGAGATCGGTCCAGGCTCAGGCCTTTTTCAGGTAGCAGGTCAAAAGCACAATGCCCTTGACCTTGTCGGCATTGCAATCCACTTGGCCTTCGGTGGCGGTCAGCTTGATGTTCTTGATCAGCGTGCCGCGCTTCAAGGTGACCGAGGTGCCCTTGACCGGCAGGTCCTTGATCAGCGTCACCGAATCGCCATCCTTGAGCGGCGTGCCGTTGCTGTCCTTGGTGTTGACGGTGAACATTTCGTCGTAATTTTCTTCTACGAATTTGGCCATGGGGTGGGGGAGGGGGGACGAAATGAGGAGTTTGGGGACCGGATTGTATGCCGCCCATGGCGTTGGCGACGGGCAGGCCGTGCCAAGCAAAAACCCCGCGCTCGCGCGCGGAGCTCCTTGTTGTTTCCGATGCTTCACTCACTCACCAATCGAGCGTCTTCCTCCAAGCCCCCCGCAGCGTCTCAATGCCGGTCCTCATGAGTTCCTTGCCCTCATGCTTCACCACCATCGACTCGCCGCCCACCACGCTGCCCACCTTGAAGGCCACCACGCCATCCGCCTTCAATTGCGCCAGCACGGCGTCGGCCTGGTTCGTTTCGACTTCCAGCAAATAACGGCTGGGGGTTTCACTGAAGCACTGGCTGCGCAGCGAGGTGTCGGGGCCGATGGGTTGGCCGGTCAGATCCAGTTCGATGCCAAGGCAGCCGGCGAAGGCCATTTCCGCCGCGGCCACCAAGAGGCCGCCATCAGAGAGGTCGTGGGCCGACAGCACGCCGGAGCCTGCGATCAGGCCGGCGACGGCGCGGGCGTTCTTTGGGCCGACGGCCAGGTCCACCTTGGGGATGGTGCAGGTGATGCCCTGCAAGGCGGCGATGAGCGAGCCGCCCAGGTCGCCGTGGGTTTTGCCGACCAGGATGAGCGCGCTGCCCGCCTTCTTGAGGTCCATGGTGCGCGCCTTGTTGGCGTCGTTCACCATGCCCATGGCCGTGATCAGCATGGTCTGCGGGATGGTGATGACTTCGCCCTTGTCGGTGGCGAACTGGTTGGAGAGCGAATCCTTGCCCGAGACGAACGGGGTCTTGTAGGCCATGGCGCCGTCGTAGCAGGCTTCCGCCGCGCGCACCAGGGTGCCCAGTTGCTTGGGGTCGGCGCACTTGGGCCACGAGAAGTTGTCGAGGATGGCGATGCGGGCCGGGTCGGCGCCCACGCACACCACGTTGCGCACGGCTTCGTCGATGGCGTTCAGGACGGCGTGGTAGGAGTCGCCGTCGCTGGCCAGGGCCTTGGCGTGGCCGGGCCAGGGCTTGTTGGACTTTTCCGCCAGGTTGGGGGCCATGCCGCAGGCGAGCGCAATGGCGCGGTTGGAGCGCAGTTTTGGGCGCACCACGGCGCCGTCGCTGGGGCCGTCCTGCTTGGGGCCGACCAGGGGCTTGACCACCGAGCCGCCCTGCACCTCGTGGTCGTAGCCGCGGATGACCCAGTGTTTGCTGGCGACATTGGGGTGCGACAGGATGGCCAACAGCGAGCCTTCGGTGGTGGCCGGCACGGCGGTGGTTTTGACGGCGTGCTTGGGGGCCTTCAAATCCATGTCCTGCGGCGCCCACTCGGCGGCGCGGGTGGGGGTGGGCACGCCATCATGCAAGAGGTGCATCGGCAGCTTGCCGACTTCCTTGCCGTGCCACATCAGTTTCAGGGTGGGTTGGCCCGCTTCCTGGTAACCGAAGGTGCCCAAGACGCAAAAGGGCACGCCTTCGGCTGCGCACATCTTGCGGATGATGTCCACGTTTTCGGGCGGCACGGCCAAGGGCATGCGCTCCTGGGCTTCGCTGATCCACACCTCGGTGTAGGTCAGGCCCTGG
>CANIYR010000145.1 GCA_947471825.1 Phycisphaeraceae bacterium
GCGCAAGGCGCCTTGCGCGGCCTTCACCGCCTCAAGCGCGCCGGCCTGCATCAGGGTGCCGCCGCCCAGGGCGATGACCTGGTTTGCGCCGGTTTGCGCCAGGAGTTCCCGCGTCACCGCCACTTCCATGGCGCGGAAGGCCGGCTCGCCGTGGGTGGCCCAGATCTCCGCCACCTCCGCCCCGCCGAAGCGTGCGCGCACCAGGACGTCGGTGTCGTGGAAGTCGGCGGCCAGCCGCTTGGCCAGCCGCTTGCCAAGCGTGGTCTTGCCGGAGCCGCGGTAGCCGAAGAGGAGGATGGTCATGGGGTGGGGGAGGGAGGTCTTATTCCATTGAGTTGCAACAGAATGGACTCGTCAGGGTTAGAGATCGTATATCCGTCCGCAGAGTCGTAGACTTCGCCGGAAATTACGCGGATCACATTTTTCCCGATTGCCATGGTTGCTTCAATTTCGGCATTTGGGCCATCTTTGTGGATTGCAGTGATGCGTGCAATGCCTAGTGGAAGTTCATGCAGTTCCCGAACCCGGTAGATGCTGAATTCGTTATTGCATTCGTCGGATTGGTCAGATGCCGATAGTGTGGACATTGGGCTGTCAGTCAGAACAAATCCGTGGTATCCAGAGCCATCATCCATATGAGAAGTCAGATGGAACATCATGCCATCTTTGACATGTATGTCGATCCTCGTGAACTGCAGGTATGGCACAGATGAATGAGTCCATTGCACTGGCGTATAGCCTGTGTTTTTATTGCTGTCCGGATTGGTTTGGAGGCAAGGCTCGCCACCGGAGATGGCCATCTCGAAGCCAATCCATTGGACGATCTCTCGCCCGTCCAGCAATGAAATTGAATGGATTGGTTGTAGTTTCATGGGATAGCTTGTTTTTTAGCGGTTGGAAATGTGTCGTCCGTCCTCACGCCGCGACCAACTCCCCATGATGCCGCGCGATCTTCGTGACCGTCTTCTTCGGCAGCCGGTGCCCGCTCAGGTCATGGGCGATCTGCAGGTTCATCCAGAACTCGGCGCTGACGCCGAACAGCGCCTCCAGGCGCTGGGCCATGTCCGGCGTCATGGGATTGATGCCGCGCACCAGACGGCTGATGCGCATTTCTGGCACATCCAGGATTTGGGCGAGCCGGTATTGCGAGAGCCCGTAGGGCTTCAGGAATTCCTTGGCCAGCATTTCGCCGGGGTGGGTGGTTTTGCGGTGGGTGGGGAGCATGGGGGCGTTCCTTTTAGTGGTAGTCGGTGATCTCGACTTGGCCGGGGCCGTTTTCCTGCCAGACAAAGCACAGGCGGTATTGGTCGTTGATGCGGATGCTGTGCTGTCCGCTCCGATCGCCTCTCAACGCCTCCAGTTGGTTGCCGGGCGGGATGCGCAAGTCATCAAGCCGGAGGGCGGCGTCCAAGGCGTCCAATTTCCGGTGGGCCACGGGCCACAGCGGCCTGGGCAGCGGCCGGTCTCTCTTTTGCGTGCCATGATGCAGGGCTTCCGTCTCACGGCAGGCGAAAGATTGGATCATGGGGTAATAATATCTTTTGGTGATAGTATGTCAAGGGGCGGATTTTTATTCCTTCTCCCCCAGCCCGAACAACTCCTCCACCGCCATCCCCAGCGTGTTGGCCGGCATGCCGTTTTCCGTCTCCGCCGCGTGGTGCTTGGGGTTCAGCCGTTTGGCGGGGCCGCGCAGGAATTTGTTGACCAGGTGGTGATGGTGGTCCTGCAGGGCGGCGCGCATTTGCGCCTCATCGGGTTGGCCGTTGGTTTGCGGCAGCGACGCCAGGCGTTTGACCAGGCGGTCCTCCTCGGCGCGGATGGTTTCCTCGAACTGGTCGCGCAGGCGGCGCAACAGGTCGCCGGCGGAGCGGTTTTTGACCTGGGCCATGGCGGTGGCCACGCCGCGGGCGATGAAGGCCTGGCAGGCTTCGGTCTTTTCGCGGCGGTCGGCTTCGGTCGTCAAGATGGCCCCCTGCAAATCATCCACGTTGTACAGGTAGACATTGTCCAGTTCGGCCACGGCGGGCTCCACATCGCGCGGCACCGCCAGGTCCAGGATCAAGAGCGGCCGGCCGTGGCGGGCCTTGGCGACGGCCTTGGCCTTGGCGTGCGTCAGCATCGGGTGCGGGGCGGAGGTGGAGAACACCGCCACATCGGCCTTGGCCAAGAGCGCGTCCATTTCGTCCAGGCCATGGATGCTGGCCGGGGCGGTCAGTTTTCCCGCCAGCTTGGCGGCCAGTTCCTCCGCCCGCACCGGCGAGCGGTTGGCGATCATCACGCGGCCGGGTTTCAATTCGGCCAGGTGGGCCAGGGCCGCCTTGCCCATTTCGCCGGCGCCGACCGCCAGCACCGCCTTGTCGGAGAGTTTGCTGAACACGGTGGCGGCGACATTGGCGGCCACCGAGCCCATGCTGGTGCGGCCGCGGTCGATGCCCGTGGCGGTGCGCGCCTGCTTGGCGGTGGAGAGCGCCTGCTGGAAGGCGATGTGCAGCGCCGCGCCGACAAAGCCGCCGGCGGTGGCGACCTGGTAGGCCTGGCGCACCTGGCCCAAGACCTGCGGCTCGCCGAGCACCATGGAGTCCAAGCCTGTGCAGACGCCGAACAAATGGCGCAGCGCGTCTTCCTCATTCAGCGCGAAAGTGATTTCATCCAGGGCCGAGGGCGACAATTGCGCCTCGTGCGCCAGGATGGCCCGCAGGTCGGGGGCGGCGGCGCCGGCCGGGTAGGCCGCGTACAACTCGGTGCGGTTGCAGGTGGCCAACAGCACCGCCTCGGCCCCGTGGCACGCCTGGGTCAGGCGTTTCAAAATGGCCTCGGTCTGGGCCGGGCCGAAGGCCAAGGCCTCGCGCACGGGCAGGGGGGCGCTGCGGTAGTGGACGCCCAGGGCGGCGATCATCATGCTCACGGCCGCCCCCCGGTTGGGAACATGGCCGGCGGTTGCGGTTCGGCGGGTTCCTTGGTCGGTGCGGCCGATGCGGTGGCCAGCGCGATGCCGTAAACCGCCATCACCAGCGCCAGTCCCACAATCGACAGCCACGCCGCGCGCCGGCCGCGGAAGGCGCTGGCATGGCGCACATTCATGAGCAGCGCGTAAACCAGCCAAGCCGCCCCGGCGAGAAGCACCTTGGGCGAAGCCAGCCAAGCCGTGCCGGCCCCGCGGTGGATCTGCAGCACCACGCCGGTGGCCAGCCCCATTGAGACCAAGGCGACGCTCAGGGTGCAGGCGCGGATCATGGCGCCTTCGAGTGTTTCCAGGCTCATGAGGTTCAGGGTCTTGCCGAGCTGCTTTTTGTCCTTGAGTTGTTTCTGCACATACAGGTACATGCCGCCGCACACCGCGCCGGTGACGGCCGACAGCAAGCCGGCCAGCACGGTCAGCAAATGCAGGCTGAGCCAGGCCCCGCCGGCGCCCTGCCGCCCCTGAAAGGGGGTGCCGACCACCGTCGGGCACAGGGCCCACACCAAAAGCAGCACCAGTATCGGGCTGCCGAAGGCCGAGACGCCGTAGAGTTTGGGCCGGGTCTGCAAAAACAGCAGGGCGGCGGCCAGCAAGCCGTTGACCAGGAGAAAGGCATCCAGATGGGTGTAAAGCGACCGGGCATTCCAGCGGCCGGCCAGCAGGATGGCGCAGGCCAGCGCGGCCCAGAACATCAGCGTGTGCTGGATCAGCAGCCACCTGCGCTCCGCTTCGGGCCGCTTCAGGTTGCTCCAGGCGATGCATGAGGCCGCCGCGGCGAACACCGCCGCGAGAATGGCCGGGGGGGGCAGGGTGGATGGCATGGGCATGGCCGGGAATTGTAGGCGTTGCCCGGGGGAATGAAAAAGGGCGCATGCCGGATGCGCCCTTTTTTGCTGCGGGTTTGCGGCCGCTTATTTCACCGGCGAAATGACGATGTGGCGGTACCACACCTCGTCCATGTGGTTTTGCAGCGCGATCA
>CANIYR010000146.1 GCA_947471825.1 Phycisphaeraceae bacterium
AAACTCGATGCGCAATACACCGAAAAAACCATGCAACTGGAAGCATGGGTGAATTTCCAGAAAAAACAGCTGGCCCGCCAGGAAGCCGCCATGATGCTGGGCCTGTACAAGAAGGTGTGCCTGCGCGCCCAGAAACTGGCCGAAGACAAGGGCTATGACCTGCTTTTGGCGCAAAACCTCACCAACGAGCAACTGAAGGATGTCCGGCTGGAGGAAGCCAATGCGATCGTCAACGGCGACCGCGAAGTCCTGTGGGCCAAGAAGAACTGCGACCTGAGCGAAGACCTGCGCGCAGCCATGGACAACGAGTTCGCCCAGCGCGGCGCCCCCGCTGCGGCGCCCTCCACCACGCCGGCCCCGTTCGGTCCCCTGGTTGTCCCCGCGCCCAAGTGAGACGCCCCTCCTTCACCACCGCCGAATTGGCAGAGCGCCTGAAGGCCCGCTTGGAAGGTCCGGGCGATTTGCCTGTTCGCGCCCTTTCGGGCTTGGCCAAGGCCGGCCCCGATGCCATGTCCTTTGTCGGACACGCCAAATACGCGGGCCAATGGGCCGGAAGCCGCGCCGCAGCCGCACTGGTGAGCGAAGGGATTGAATTGCCAGCCCGGCCCGGAACCGCGCTCCTGTTCGTCCCAAATGCCGACTTGGCGATGGCCAAAGCGCTGGATTTGTTCGCCCCGCAGCCACCTGCGGCCCCCGTTGGCATCCATCCGGCGGCCTCGGTTGATCCCAGCGCCAACATCGGCGCGCAGGTTTCCATCGGCCCCCATGCCGTGGTCGGACCCGGCGCCGAGATCGGCGAGGGTTCCGTGCTTCACGCCGGCTCGGTGGTCATGGAGGATGCCCGCATTGGCCGCGGGTGCACCCTTTATCCCAACGCCGTCGTCTACCACCGTTGCGAAGTGGGGGACGGCACCATCCTCCATGCGGGAGCGATGATTGGTGCCGATGGATTTGGCTATCGGGCCGCCGAGGACGGGCGGGGATTGGTCAAAATCCCCCATATCGGCAAGGTGGTGCTGGGGGTCGGTGTTGAAATTGGCGCCAATTCCTGCGTGGATAGGGCCAAATTTGATGCCACTGTGGTTGGCGATGGCACCAAACTCGACAATCTTGTCCAAATCGGCCACAACTGCCAGATCGGGCGTGCGGTGGTCATTGCCTCCGGCGTGGCTGTCGGCGGCTCGACCATTGTCGGCGATGGTGTGCAAATAGGCGGCGGAGCCAATCTGGCCGACCACTTGACCATTGGACCACGCGCACGTTTGGCGGGTGGATCATCCTACATGACCGATGTGCCGCCAGGCCAAGACTGGGGCGGCACCCCGGGCATGCCGCTGCGCGAGTTTTTCAAGGTGCAAGCCGCCATGCGGCGGATCCCGGACCTGCTGAAAAAGGCCAAGAAATTGGGTTTATTGGGGGATTAGCGACCGATGCCGGACGGTCCCCGTCGCAGGAAACGGTGGCAACCACCATTCGACCGCCCTCCGGGCGGTTTTTTTGCGCCCCCTTTTTTCAGGGACAGACCTTATGCGGCGTCCCCAAGTTCCCCCTTCCCGGCACCCCAAAAACAAACCAAACCCCTCCGCCTGTTAAACTTCCCCCGCTTCCGGCCCTCCGGACGGGGGCTTTTCTTCCCCATGCACAGCCCCCAGCACACCCTCGCCTCATCCGTCAGCCTGTCCGGCCGCGCGCTGTTTTCCGGACGGACGGCAACCCTTACGCTCCGGCCGGCACCCATCAACCATGGGGTGGTCTTTGCCCGCATGGATTTGAAGGGCGCCACCGTGCCGGCCCTCATCTCGCGGGTGGTGCGCCGGCCTCGCCGCACCTGCATCAAGGCCGGCGAGGCCTCGGTTGAAACGATCGAACATGTGATGTCGGCCATGGCGGCCTTGGGGGTGGACAATGTGTTGTGCGAAGTCGACGGACCGGAAGTGCCGCTCATGGACGGGTCCGCCCTGCCCTTTGTCGAGGCCATTCTCTCGGCGGGCTTGGCGGCCCAGGACGCCAAGCGCCGCACGCTGACCGTGACCGAACCGATCATGGTGCGCGACGGCGATGCGGTGGTGGCCATCCTGCCCTCGACCGAGCGCGGCGCGCAATTCACTTATGAACTCGACATGGGCCCCTTGGGCCGACAGGCGTTCGCTTTTGACTTGAACCCCGGCGGATATGCCAAGGATGTGGCTCCCGCACGCACTTTTTCGGCAAAAGCCGAGGCTGAAGCCGCTTTTGCAGCCGGCCTGTTCACGCACCTGACCGTGGATGACGCCTTGGTGCTTGATGAGCGCGGCCGGCCGCTGGGCCGCAACACCCTGCGCTTCGACAACGAACCGGTTCGCCACAAACTGCTCGACCTGATCGGTGATCTTTACCTCTTGGGTGCCCCCATCAACGGCCGCGTGGTGGCCGTGCGCTCGGGGCATGCGCTCAACCATGTCGCCGCCCGCCGCTTGGCCGCGCAATTGCGCAAACAAGATCATGCGGCGGCATTGGTTGGCGCCTCCCGAATCGACATACGCGGCCTGTTTGAAATGATGCCTCACCGATACCCCATGCTGATGGTGGACAGGGTGCTGGAAATCGACGGTGATAAACGCGCCGTGGGCGTCAAAAACGTGACCATCAACGAACCCTTCTTCCAAGGGCACTACCCCAGGAATCCGATCATGCCCGGCGTGCTGATTTTGGAAGCCTTGGCACAGATGGCCGGCGTCCTGCTTGGCCAGCACGCCGAGAATATTGGCAAATTGCCCTTGCTTTTGTCTCTTGATCGCGTCAAACTCCGCAAACCGGTCACCCCGGGCGACCAGCTGATCTTGGAAGCTGAAACCGTGCGTGTGCGCAAGGGCTTGGCCCACATGCGCTGCCGGGCTTATGTGGCCGAAGATTTGGCCGCCGAAGCGGAGATCAAATTCATGCTGCTTGACAAACCGCCTGCGTAAAAACGATCCATCCAACAGTGTCACCAAAGTCCTTCCGCCTTTTTTCTTTTTTCCTCCCTTACGGAGCCCCCCATCCATGTGCCGCACTTTCTTCGCCACAACTGCCTTGTTGACCTGCCTGACCCTGCCCGCCTTGGCCGTCGATGCCCCCGCGGCTCCGGCCGCCCCGGCTCCTGCGGCGTCCGCCGAACCTGCGACCGCCCCCGCAGCACCCGCAGCAGCGCCCGAATCTGAAGCCCCCGCCGCTGCGGCCGCGCCTGAAATCGGCGTGCCCGACAGCATTCTTCGCTTGGTGATCGATCGTGAAGTTCCCAACCTTGCCACCCCTTGGGTTGCAACGGTCACCAACGGTGCGATCCAAACCGGCGTGTCGGTGAGCTTGGATGGCAAAAATTATGTCCTGGCCGGTTCCGGCGCATCCACCTTTGCCACCAAAATCAAGGGCCCGGAGGATGCGGTGCTGTCGCTGGTCGCGCAATCGACATCGCTGCAATTGGCCCTGCTTGAAATCAAGGATGCGAAAAAGTCGGCTGAATTCTTCAAAAAACACGCTCCTGTGGCGCTTTCCCAAGACTGGCCTTCCGCCGTGGGCCTGACCGGCCGCACGGCCAATGAAAAAGATTTGCCCTACCTCAACGGCTTCGTGGTTGAAACCCAGGCCGCCGTATACGGCAACGTGATCGGCCTGCGCTCGGTGGCCAACCTCACCGATTCCGGCCCAACCCTGCAGAATTTCTTCAAAACCGCCGTGGCCGGCCCGGTGATTGACGAGAAGGGCAAACTTGCCGGTTTCCACACCGGAGGCTTGCAGCAAACCGAGGACAAGAAGGCCTTGCTGGCCACCTTCGTGCCGGCTGCCGAACTCAAATTGTTCATCACTGACGCGGCCGACGGCAAGTACGACGGCAAATGGGCCCTCAAAACCGCGCTCAACCTGAAGCCGCTGGCCAA
>CANIYR010000147.1 GCA_947471825.1 Phycisphaeraceae bacterium
CAGGCCGGCCACGCCGAACCTCCAAGGGCCGGGGTTCATGGCAAACCGGTTAGGCATGGGAAGAACGGACGGAGCGGGACAAAGACCCATAGGTTTCGGTGTATGGGACAGGCAGCGAAGGCCACAACCTGATCGTCCTCACTCCCCCGCCCCCAACAGTTCCCTCCTCGCCTCCCGATACCTCCCCACCTCCAAGTTGTAATCATCAAACCCCCGCAAATTCCCCTGCATCAACCGCTCGTGCAAAGCCGGATCCGTCCGCCGCAACTTCCGCAGCAATTCGGCGTCCTCCAAACCGATGCGGTGCGCCTCAAAGCGCGTGCTCGACCACGGTCCGTCGGCGCCCGGGTACCACACATGGCTGTCGCCGGCCGGCAGGTAGTTGTTGGTCTTGGGATCCGGCGTGTTGGGGCGGATGCTTTGGCCAAAGGGATCGGCCGACCAGTAGGTGCCGCCCCAATGCAGGAAGCCGTCCAACTGGTATTTGTCCAGGCTCCAACCTAGGTACACCGGGCGCAGCCGTTCCTGGTCGAGCAGGCGGTTCAGGAACTTGCCGCCGGGGATCAGGCAGGTGTAGACCCAGACATTGCGGTGCTTGGCCAGTTGGTCGTCGAAGAAGGCCTGGTGGGCTTGGTATTCCTGCACCTGCGGGCACCAGGCATCCACCGCGCCGTCGAGCGCCTGGGTCATGGTGGCATCAAAAATGCGGACGCCCGCCGGCAGGCGTTTGCGCGCCTCGGCGGCCAGCGCTTTGTAGGCGGCGGCCTGCGTGCCGGTGGGCTCATCGGACAGGTGCTGGAGCCAGCGGCCCTCCCAGTGATTGGCGCGAATTTCAGCGGCCAGAGGCAGCAGGGCTTGGTCCAGGCACGCCGCCGCTTGCGGGCCATCGGCCGGGCCGCGGTAGCCGGCGATGTGCAGTTCGAGGGTGGTGGAGCCCCAATCGTCCTTCGGGCGCCCGGCCAGGTGGCCGGCCTCGATGAACCACAGGCCGTGCTTTTCAAAGGTCTTCACATAGCGGTGCAGGCGCTCGCGCTCCAAGGCGTAAGCGCCATCCGGCTGCTTGGTCAAAAAGTCGTTGATCCGCAAGAGAAAGGTGTTCTGGCGGCCCTTGGCCATCAGCGCGGCGTAGCGGTCCAGCACCTGCCAGAACGGCTCGCTCCACAGTTCGACCTTGTGGGTCTTGAATATGGCGCCGGTGGAGAACCAGTTGGTGTACCCGAAACTGTCCTTGCCAATCGGTGGCACCACCGCGCCGTGGACCTTCACGCGCAGCGTGTAGGTGGCGGCTTCGTTGCCTGCATGGACCGCGACCGGCAAGGCCACCGTGCCGGGGGTTGCCGCGGCCGGCACAGTGCGCTCGACGCGGAAGGCCATGGCCTCGGGGCCGGCGGTGACCGCGCCATCGCAAGGTTTCAGCGCCTCAAAAATGCGGAACGGCGCCCGCCGGATGACATGCGGATTGACGCCGCCGCCAAAGCGTTCGGTGCGCGACTTGATGCCGGTGTTTTCCTCCACCGGCACCGCCACCAGTTGGAACAGCCGGCACCCCTCGGGCACCTCCACCCGCAGCCGGGTGCCGGCCGGCACGCCGGAGATGAGCAAATGCGCGCCGGCCACCCCGCCACGCGGCACATCCACCTCGCAGGCCGCCGGCGCGCCCTTGGCCACCGAATCGGGATAGACCGGGGTCAGTTCATCCAGCCAGCCGCCATCCAAGGCATGGGCCATCGCCGGAAACAAGGCGACGCAAAGAAGGGCGGCAAGGCGCATGGGGGCTCCGGGGCAAGGGGGATGGGGCAGAGACGCGATGGGGAGGGTTGGGTTACACAAGGCGGGGAAGTTGGCGGAAAAGGGCGACACGCAAAGCCTGTACCTAGTATGTAAGTTGTTTTTTTATTTTATTTTGCAATAGGTGCAGACCTTTTTAAGCCTACCTTCCCAGCCTCCACCAAAAGGTCTGTTCCTAATCCAAAATCCTCCTTTGGGGGCCCCTTCCCGCCCCACCTACAATCCCCCCATGCTCCCCTGGCAATCCTTCCTCCCCCCCGCCGACCTCACCGCCCTGCTTGAAACCGCCAAGCGCGAGGACCTCGGCCCGGTCGGCTTGGACGCCACCGGCACCCTGCTCATCGAGGCCGACCGCCAGGGCACGGCGGACTTCAACGCGCGCAAGACCGGGGTGCTGGCCGGGGCGGCGCTCTTGCCGGAGATTGCGCGGGCCTTTGGAAGCGGCCTGCGCGTGGAGGTTCCGCTGACCGACGGCACGCCGCTGGCGCCGGGGGCGCGCATAGCCCGGGTTTGCGGACCGCTGCGCGAGATCCTGGCTTTTGAGCGCACCGCCCTCAACCTGCTCGGGCACTTGTCCGGTGTCGCCAGTTTGACCGCGCTGTATGCGGCCCAAACGGCCGGCACGCGGGCCAAAATTTACGACACCCGCAAGACCCTGCCCGGCCTGCGCGGCTTGCAGAAATACGCGGTTTCATGCGGCGGCGGACACACCCACCGCATGGGGCTGTTTGATGCGGTGCTGGTCAAGGACAACCACATCGCGCACTTGAAAACGGAGGAGCTCACCGCCTTCCTCGCGCGCACGGCCGGGCTCGCCCGCGAGCGCTTCCCGCAGTTGAAATTCGTGATGGTGGAGGTGGACACCCTGGCCCAGTTGGATGCCGTTTTGCGGGCGCCGGGGCTTGATCTGGTGCTCCTGGACAACATGGGGCTGGGCACGCTGGCCACCGCCGTGGCCATGCGCGACAAGCTGGCGCCCCAGGTGCAACTGGAAGCCAGCGGCGGGGTCAATTTGCAGACCGTTCGCGGCATTGCGCAAACCGGGGTGGACCGCATTTCGGTCGGGGCGCTGACCCACTCGGCGGCAAACTTGGATATTGGACTCGACATCTCCCCCGCATGATGCCGACGCCCCCCCTGTCCGACTGGGCCGACCACTTGGAAGAGACCGCCTGGCCGCGCGGGCCGGTGGCGGTGTACGCGCAAACCGCCAGCACCCAGGATGTCTGCCGCGGCCGGGCGCCGGGCTTTGTCTGCGTGGCCGACCGGCAGACCGCCGGGCGCGGCCGGTTGGGCCGCGCCTGGGAGGCGCCGCCGGGCAAAAACCTCACTTTCAGCCTGGTCGCGCCGGCCGGGCTGTCGCACGGGTTGCTCTCGCTGGCGGTGCCGGTGGCGGTCTGCCGCGCCTTGGAGCCTTTTCTCGCGCCCTTGGGCCATCCGCCGAAAGTGAAATGGCCCAACGATGTGTACGCCGATGGCAAAAAACTGGCCGGGGTTTTGATCGAGGTGGAAAACGGCCTGCCGATCGTGGGCATCGGCCTCAATGTGCTGACAGAGGCGGCGGATTTCCCGGAAGAATTGCAGGATAAGGCGACCAGTCTGGCCGCCTTGGGTGCACCGGCCGACCGGCTGGCCGTGCTGGCCGCCCTGCTTGGTGAATTGGACCGCATGCTGGCGGAACTGCAAACCCACCCGGACGCCGTGGTGGCGGAATGGAAAAACCGCTGCCTGCCGCTGCCGGCCGCCTTTGTGTGCCGGGGGCGGACCTTCACCGGGTCGGTCATGGATGTGGACGCCGACCGGGGGCTGGTGCTGCGCCTGTCTTCCGGCGAAATCACCCATCTGCCGGCGCAGTGGACTTCCGCCGCGGTTTGATGTGTTTTTGGCGCGATTCACCTTGCGGGCTGTTTCTGCCGATATTTCCCCTTGAATCACGGCAGCTTTCCCGAGTTCCCCCATGTGCGCCCGCCCCCTGTTCCAAGCCCCCCCCGCGGTCCGCCGCGCGGTGGCGCCGGCCATGCCCGCCACACCGCCCGCGCCGCCGGCGGCGCAAGCGGTGCCAACCGCCCAAGCGGACGGCGCGCTGTCGCGGGGCGAGGGTCCGGCC
>CANIYR010000148.1 GCA_947471825.1 Phycisphaeraceae bacterium
GAGCGGTTCGTTCGCAATGAACAGGTCGTGGGTTCGAATCCCGCTATCTCCACCTCGCAAAGCATCGCAAGATTGAAAAACCCCGCAAATTGCGGGGTTTTTCAATCCCTGGTCGACCACCAGAGTTTTTTAACGTTTGCGGGCACCTGCGATCAGCACGCAGACCTCGCCAATGGCCTTTTCCAGATTGGCATTCACCACGAATGCATCGTATGCCCCGCAATCCTTGGCTTCGGCCATTTCTTTACGGGCGGCGGCATAGCGCTTTTGGATGATCTCTTCCCCCTCACGGCCGCGGCTGCGCAGGCGGGTGAGCAGGGTTTCCTCACTGGGGGGATTGATGAAAACCGCAAAAGCATCCGGCATCCGGGCCTTGACCTGACGCGCCCCCTTCACATCGATTTCCAAGAGCATCACACCCTCATCTGCCAACACACACTCCACGGGATCTTTGGGTGTCCCGTAGTAATTGCCATAAACCTCGGCATATTCAAGCAAATTCCCCAACAACACCTCTTGCTTGAAGTGCTTGTGGCTGACAAAGTGGTAGTTGACTCCGTCTTCCTCGCCGGAACGGATGTCACGGGTGGTCATTGAAATGGAAAGCTCGGCACCAAGTCGCTCGCGCACGGCTTGGGTGATGGTGCTCTTGCCGACACCCGACGGGCCCGAGAGAATGACCAGCAGGCCTTTTTGATTGTTTTTTCCGGCCATGGCTTATTTGCCCTCCTGCGCCGCGCGGATGACCAGCTTCAGGCATGCCATGCGCACGGCCACGCCGTTTTTCACCTGTTCCAAAATGACCGACTGCGGGCCATCAGCCACTTCGCTGGCAATTTCCAAGCCACGGTTCATGGGGCCGGGGTGCATGACAATGGTGTTCTTTTTGGCCTTGCCCAAGCGGGATGCGGTCAGGCCGTAAAGCGTGTGATATTCGTGGGCACTTGGGAACGCCGGCCCGGAAAGTCGCTCAAATTGAACGCGCAGCATGTTGATCACATCGGATTCGGGGAGCACCGATTCAAAATCGGTGGTGACCTTGCAACCCAGGTTTTCCAGCGAGGCCGGCAGCAGGGTGGGCGGCGCGACCAATGTCACTTGCGCGCCGAGCTTGGTGAGGCCGAACACATTGGAGCGGGCCACCCTGGAGTTGACGATGTCACCAACAATGGCAACCTTCAATCCCGACAGGTTGAAATCGTCGCGGCCAAAGCGGCCTGCAATGGTGTAAGCGTCCAGCAAACCTTGGGTCGGATGCTCATGCGAGCCATCCCCGGCATTGAGCACGCTGCACTTGACCCCGGCGGCCAATTGGGCGACCGCGCCGCTTTGATTATGACGCACAACCAGGGCATCAACTCCCATCGCCTCGATGTTGCGGGCGGTGTCAAGCAGGGTCTCCCCCTTCGAAACCGATGAACCACTGGCGCTCATGTCAAGGATGTCCGCCGAAAGCCGCTCGGCGGCCAGCCGGAACGAGGCCCGGGTGCGGGTGGAATCCTCAAAAAAAAGATTGACCACAACCCGGCCAAACAGGTCGCGGGCCTTGTTGCCGCTGCTTTTGGCGGCGGCGGACAAGTCGCGGGATGCTGAAAGAACAGTCCTGATTTCAGCCGCGGAAAGATCTTCCAGTCCCAACAGGTGCTTGCGGGTCCACGTGTTTGCCATAATGGGCGGATTGTAGTCGCGGCAAAAAAAAACACGCCCGGCAAGCGGGCGTGTCACCGGCCTTTTTCAGCTCAAAGGCCGGCCAACGCAAAATCCTCGTTGGCAGCCTGCAACTCATCGACCAATTCGGCCTGTTCAACGGAATCCATTGCATCATCCGAAATGCCCGTTTCCAGCACCACCACCTGCAACCTGGACATCTGGTCGGACGGGCTGGTGTGCTTGGCCAACCATGCGGAAGCCACCGTGGCGGGCGGCTCGCGGTGGGCAACGAAAGAAACACCCACCAAACCAAGGGAAAACGAGACGGAAACCATGGCGGCATAGCGCCAAGAACCCCTTTTCAACGCTTCGGAAAAACCGCCAAGAAACGAGGGATTGGCATGGATGCGGCCGGCAATTTCGGCGGAATCCAGCGGTGCCGCAGCCAAAACGCGGTCGGCAAGTCCGGCCGGGGCGGATTCCATGGCGAATGCTTCATCCAGAAGGGCCGTCATCCGCAAATCGACCAGCAAAAAAGCCTTGCCGGCAAAAGTAGCAGGGGCGGTCTCGGCGCACAAAGCGGCATCCAGCAAGATCATGGTGGCAGGGTTGGTCAATTGCGCCACTTGCGCCTCAAGGGCGGCAGTGTCGGTTGTCATGTCAGGGTTGTGGGTGGTCATGGGTGTTTTCACGAAATGGATGGGTGTTCAATCTTGGGATGGCTCAGGCTTCAAGGTGAGCCAGGTCTTTTTTCAGTTTGGCCAGCGCGCGGTGGGCGCTGGAAAGAATGGTGCCGAGCGGTTCATGGAGGGTTTCGGCGATTTCGGCGAAGGAGAGTCCGGCGGTATGGCGCAGATGTAATATCTGGCGTTCTTTGTCGCTCATTTTCTCCACCGCCGCCTGCATCAGTTTGATTTGCTCGGCGCGGCTGGCCCGTTCCTGCGGATCGTTGCGCTGGTCACGCATCGCAGCGGAGGCGTCCACACCTGCGTAGGCGCTGGCGGCTTCGCCATCCCCGGCCGAGGCCGCCGCCCCCGGCGACATGTCCATGGACTGGGCTTGGCGGCTGCGCCGGCGCTTCTCATCGCGCAGCGCGTTCATGGCAATGCGGAACAACCATGGCTCGAACTTGCCTTGCTCGTCGTACCCCCCCGCCTCATCGCGCTTGCGCAGCGCCTGCACAATCTTGACGAAGGTTTCCTGGGTCAATTCCTCAGCCAACTCGCGGTCACCGCATGAGCGCACAAGCAAACCGTAAACCCTTCCGGTGTAAGCGCGGACCAACAACTCCCATGCTTGGGCATCACCTTTGGCAGCGGCCTGGAGAAGTTGTTCGGAATTCATTCGGATTTTCCGCAAGAAGGCTTGGAAACTTCTCACACGCTGACGGGGGCACAACGCTTGGGCGGTCGGGTTTATTGCATGGCTGAGGCATAAGGCTTAAGAGATGTCAAGGGTGGCGGATTTGCCACACCCCTGCGGCAAAACTCACCGCATTGAAACCCATGTGAATCGTCACTGGCACCCAAAAACAGCCGGTGTATTCATAAGTCCAGCCGAGCAAGATGCCCAAGGCCACCAAGGCCGGCAGCATGGGCGGCGGTCCGGCACCCCAATGGACTGCGCCGAAGGCGACACCGACCAAAAGCAGGCAAATCCAACGCAGGGCACCCGAAGCGGGCTTTTTTCCAGATGCCCAATTGGACAGTCCCGTCTGCAGGAAGCCCCGAAACAAGGCTTCTTCGCATATCGGCGCGAGCAGCACGGCCAAAATGCCGTGGAACACCATGCCGTTCACATCATGCGGGTGCTCTTGCATCTGCTTAAAAACCTGATGGCCAAACCCCGGGGCTTTCTGCCCGAGCATGGCCCACAGTTTCAGACTGACAGCTGCAATCCCCGACACCAAAACGAGCCCGGCAGGAATGCCCCACAGTCCCACCCGTGCGCTACGGGCATTGTTGCGACCACGCAACCCGAGCGTCAGGGCATTGGGGGGTGATTGGAAGCCGAGCCACACCCACAACGCCAACGGGCCTCCAAAGACCGCCGCATAGGACAACAACTGGGCTTCCACAAAATCCGTTGGCAAAGGGACGTAACGGGAATAACACAATGTGCCGATCCTTATGCCTACTGAAAACACAAAAGGTGCCGCCCAAAACCACCCCAATGCCGCCAACAAATGCGACCCTTCCACCACCCCGCTCCGATCCGGC
>CANIYR010000149.1 GCA_947471825.1 Phycisphaeraceae bacterium
CGCCAATGTGGGCCCAATAGGCGGTGCCGCCGCTGCCCGACACCGCACCCCAGATGTCGCAGGCGAACCAGAACACGAGCAGCCAGAATCCGGCCATGGCGAAGGTGCCGACGCGGCCGATGAAATACAGGCAGCGGATGTCGTTCTTGGGGTACAGGATGAAATACATGCCCACGATGCCGTTGATGGCGCCGCTGGCCCCCACGGCCGGGTGGCGCGAAAACAGCAGGTGGATGGCGCCGGCAAACACGCCCAGCCCCAGGAAAACGACGGGAAAAGCCAGGTTGCCGATCTTGGCGCAGATGGAGTTGCCAAAGCACCAGAGGAAAATCAGGTTGCCCACGATGTGCAGAATGCCGGCATGCAGAAACAGGTGGCCGACCAGGCCGGCGGGCGACCAGTCTTGCAGCACCATGTGGCTGGCAAACGCGCCCGGGTTGTCCGTGTGGGTCAGTGCAAAACTCAGGACGATCAAGCCGATCAGCACGAAATTGGCGATCGGCCAGCGGCGCATCGGCACATCCACACGGTAGGGGATCAGCATGCGGGCGATTGTAGGTGGGAAGGTGCGAACCCAAAGGCAAATACATGCCGGCGGATTTTTAGGGACAGACCTTTTTCCGTGCTTTGGGGTTGCTGTTTATTGCGTTTCAAAAAGGTCTGTCCCTAGTTCCCAAGATTATTTTTTAAAAAGGCTTGTGATTTAGGTGCAGGCTTTGCGAAGCGCTCTTCTTTGCCCTGCCGGGAAGGCGGACTTCAGTCTGCCAATCCCCATGGCGGCTCGACGCCGCCGTGGGGATTTCGGGCTCTCCCCGTCTCAGCGGATAAGCCGCCCGTGGTATTGAGCCCCAGGCGGCTTTTGGCAGACTGAAGTCCCCCCAGTCGTTTCAAAAGGTCCCTAACACAACCAACAAACTCAAAACAACTTCCGCCACTAGGCACAGACCTTGCGCAGCCTTTCTCATTCCCTTGCCCCATGCAAAAACGGGGCGCCAATGTGCCCCGTTTTCAATGAATTCTCGTTTTAAATTCAGGCCTGCGCCAAGTCCTGCGCGGCTTCTGCCGGGGCGCCTTGGCCCTGCTGGGCTGCCGCTGCGGCCGCCTGCTGCTGGGCCAGCATCTGCTGCTGTTGCTGCTGCATGGCGTACTGGCGGGCGGCCTGCTCGTTCATGCGGATGATCTGGTCGGCCCAGATCTGGGTGGCCACATCCATCATGACCGGGAACTGCGCGTGGGCATCCTGCCAGGCCTTGAGTTCCGGGCCGTCGGGGTTGCCCTGGCCTTCGGAGTTGAACTTGGCTTGCACGAGTTGGACGGCGTCGTTGAGTTGCATGATGCGGATTCCGGGGGATGAAAAGTGGGGGAAGCACGGCAAAAGCGCCATGGGGGTGGGGAGTTTACCCGCCGCTTGCGCTTTTTGGCGGGCGGGCGGTCATTTCGCCTTGTACGGGCTGCCATCGGCCAAGTACCCGCCGTTGGCCACCTGATGCAGCCAGGCGCCGGCGGCTTTTTGGATGGCCTGGCCCAGTTGCGCCGCGGGCGGGGCAAACGGGGGCTGCCAGTCGGTCAGGCCCAGCAGGTCGTGCAGCACCACCACATGGCCGTCGCAGGCCGGGCCGGCGCCGCAGCCGATGACCGGCACCGCCGGTTCGTGCCCGTGGGCCAGGGTCACCACCTGCCTGGCGGCTTCATCGGTCACGGCTTCCAGGAGCAGCAGACTGGCGCCGGCGTCCAGCATGGCGCGGGCTTCCTCCGCCAAGAGCGCCACGGCGGCGGCGGTCTTGCCGGCGCTGCGGTAGCCGCCTTCGGCTTTCACCTGTTGCGGCTTGCTGCCCAGGTGCGCCACCACCGGCACGCCGGCGGTGGCCAGTTTGCGCACGAGGCCGGTGTGGCGGATGCCCACTTCCAGTTTCACGCAGTCGGCGCCGGCTTCCTGCAGAAATCGGATGGCGTTGCGCACGCCCTCCGATTCGCAGCATTGGTAGGAGCCAAAGGGCATGTCGGCCATGATGAAGGCATCCGGCGCGCCGCGGCGCACGGCCGCGGTCAGCATCAGTTGCAGCTCCATGGTGGCCGGCAGGGTGGAGTCGTGGCCCAGGATCATCTGCGCGGCGGTGTCGCCGACCAGGATGGCATCGCATCCGGCGCGCGCCAGCCACTTGGCCATGGAGGCGTCGTAGCAGGTGAGCATGCCGAATTTTTCGCCGGAGGCGGCGCGCTTTTGCAGGTGGCGGATGGTGGTGCGGGTGGGGGCCATCGGCGGATTGTAGGGGGTTGCGGGACTGTGAGAGGATGCCGGCCGAAGGCCCGTTCGTGCGGTATGGGCCGCGACTTGCGGCAAAAATGTTTGCCGTCCCCCGGCTTTTGGCGTTAACCTTGCGCCCATGATCAACGATCCCGACTTCCAAAACTATTTTGACAGCCCCGAAATGTCGATGCGCGAATTGCGCAAGGCACGGCGCGACGCGGCCCTGTCCCGCGAGACCTGGAAACTGTTCAAAATCCTGTCCGAATTCGTCGACGGCTTCGACATGATGAGCCGGGTCGGTCCGGCGGTGGCCATCTTCGGCTCGGCACGCACGACCCCCGACAAGCCGGAGTACCAACTGGCCCAGGAGGTGGCGGCCAAGTTCGTCAAGGCCAAGCTCGGCGTCATCACCGGCGGCGGTCCCGGCATCATGGAGGCGGCCAACAAAGGCGCCTTCGAGGCCAAGGGGAAGTCGGTGGGGCTCAACATCATCCTGCCTTTCGAGCAGCAGCCCAATCCATACCAGAATTACCGGCTGGAATTCCAGTACTTTTTCGTGCGCAAGGTGATGTTTGTCAAGTATTCCATCGGGCTGGTGGTGTTCCCGGGCGGCTTTGGCACGATGGACGAACTGTTCGAAGTGCTGACGCTCATCCAGACCCGCAAGATCCAGCGCTTTCCGGTGATTCTGGTGGGTTCGAAATTCTGGACTCCGCTGGTGGCCTGGATCCGCGCCACCATGGCTGAGGAATTCAAGACCATCAGTCCCGAGGACATGGATCTTTTCATCGTGACCGACGATCCGGACGAGGTGGTGCACGCGGTGACCAGCCGCTTCGACCTGGAAGCCTGGCGGGGACTGGTCCGCCCGGCTTTGCCCGGTCCGCGCCTGGCCGATTGCGAGCCGGATTAAGCCATGCCGCCCAGTCCCCTCACCTTTGCCTGCCCGCATTGCGGCGGCATCAACCAAGTGCCGGTGGCCCAAGCCTGCCAGGTGGTCCCGTGCGCGGCTTGCCGGCGCCCGTTCCGCAGCGATGTGCCGTCAGGCACCCTGCTTGCCGGCCAGGCGGCTTCGGCTCCTGCGGCGGCCGCGCCGCCGCCCATGGATGCCGGTGATGCGGTGAAACTGCATCCGGCGGCCTTGCGCCTGCGGTTTGCCGCCACCTTGTTTGACGCGGTGCTGGTGCTCGGCGGCCTGTCGTTGGTCGTTTGGTCCGCCCTGTCGATTCAAGACGGCGGGTTTTGGTTTGACTTCTTCATTGTTTGCGGATTTTTGCTGTGGCTGGTCGGGGTGGTCAACATGGCGGCGCCGTGGCTCCAATCCTTCAGCGAGACTTTGGTCGTCACGCCCGATGCAACGCGGCTGGAAAAAGGCTTCTTCAAGCGCAGCAGCATTGAGATCCGCCACGACCGGGTGGTGGCGATGGAAGTGAAGCAGACCCTGATGGAGCGCATGCTGCGCATCGGCACGCTGGAAATATCCTCCGACGGCAGCGCCGAAGACCAGATTGTGATGCGCGGTGTGCCTGACCCCAAGGCGGTGGAGGCGGCAATCCGCGGCCGGATACAGCGGCGGTGAGCCCCCTTGCTCCCAAACCCTGAAAGAAAACG
>CANIYR010000150.1 GCA_947471825.1 Phycisphaeraceae bacterium
ATCAGCATCGGCAGGCCTTGGCTGACCACCTGGCCGCGGGTTCCGCTGCCGTAGGCCAGCAGCAGGCTGTAGATCCAGACCAGAATGGCGGTGATTTTGGACGTCATGGGGGCTGGTGCAAACACGGCGTAAGCGGCCCCCATGATCCCGCCGAGCCGGATGAGGTCGGGCAAAAGCGTCAGGTAGGCGGATGCGCTGGTGTTCAGATTGCCGGTGAATCCGACAGAGAGGGAGACATTGTGGGTGCGTCCGCCAAAAAACAGCGACCAGAACAGGCTGTACAGGTCGGTGTAGTTGGCGAAAACAAGGTTGAAACCCAAGTTAAGCACGAATGTTCCGACGGCGCTCCAGAGCAAAATGTTCGGATTGGAGGGCTCCGGATACCGGTGAATCCACCGGATGGCCCGGTCCGGTATGCGCAGGGCCAGGCCCAAGGTCATGAAGGTCACAAACAGGCAATGCAGGAATGCCATCCAGGCGATGGTGTGCATGGCATGGGGGTAGGTCTCGCACCACGGCCCGTTGTTGAACCAATGGGTGAAATAGTCATGGCAAAACCAGATGAGGATGCCGAAATGCATGGTGAGGGCGCCCCACCCCTGGCGCCGCCTGAAATGCCATGCTTCGAACATGAACAGAAAGGCGCAGCAGGCGGACATCCAGGCAAATCCGATGTCCGTCAGGACCACAAGGTCGGACACATAACCGATCCCGCTCAAAAAAACCGAAGGCAGCATGGCCAACGGGCCGAGCAGTGAACGCGGCGACTGGCTTGCCAGCGGCTGCTCGGCAAATGTTGGAATGGAGGGGGCGCGGGGGGCGGCATGCATGTGATCGGATCCTATCGGCTGGGTGCGGCGCTTGGCAAGATCGCCCATTTTTCAAGCGCCAGCGCCACGGCGGCCACCGGATCGGCATTTTGGCGCCACTGTGCCAGGCGCCCGGGGGAGCCCAGGCGCAGCGGCGCGCATCGAACGGCTGCTTGGCGCATGGCATCCGCCAAGGCGCCGGCATCGCCGGGTTTGACCAGGTAGCCATTCACGCCATTTTCAACCAGTTCCACAGCGGCGCCGACCACTTCGGTCGCCACAACCGCCAGGCCCGCGGCGCAAGCTTCATTGACGACCAGGGCCCACGGCTCGTAATCGCTGGGCAGCACCAGGCAGTCGCAGGCATGGTAACAGGCCGAAGTTTCGTCCATTTGCAGGAAGCCCAGGAATTTAACCCGGTGGCGCAGGCCGACGGGGACCAAGCCCGCCAGTTGCGCCCGCAAGGGGCCGTCGCCAGCCAGCATGAAATCCCAGTCCGGATGTTCCTCCGCCATGGCGGCAAAGGCGCTGAGCGCCAGATCGACCCGCTTTTGCGAAACCAGGCGTCCGCAGTAAAGGAAGCGGCGGCGCCCCGGCGCCAGTCCGTGTTGGGTGCGGAATGCCGCGCGCCGCCCCTGCCCGGCGGACTCGATGGCGGCATAATCGGGTTCGTAGGGGCAGATGAAAGAGGGTTTGCCCCGTCCGCCATACAGGTTGAAATAGGCCACCCCGCACGACCCCATCGGCATGAGGCCTGCCGCCTGGCCCACCGCCCAACCGACCGCCCGTTTTTTAAGGAACTTTTTCCAGGCCGGCAGGCCGTGTTCGGAGTGGATGTTGGAATCCCCGCGCAGCACGACCGGCAGGCCGCGTTTGTTCGCCCAGCGCAGCAGCAGCATGCGGGCGAGGTCGGCGTAGCCGTCAAGGATCACCAGCCGCACATCGTGCGCGACCAGGTGGGCGGTGATGCGTTTGAACAGCCGCCATTGCCTGGCCCAGTTTCCGGCATTCGAGCCAAGCATGTCCCCCTCAAAAAACACCGCGCCGATTTCCTCTGGCATGTCCATGCGCCACTTGGCCGGGCCGGAAACAGCGTCTTCATGGGTGAACACGCTGTGCAGGCGCACCGGCAATTCCGCCGCGATGCGCCGGTGGAAATGGATCCGGTAGGGGGTGGGAACCGGGGAAATGACCGCAATGGCAGGGGGGGTCGGGATGCCCATAAAGACGCGGGAAAGTATAGTCTACCCGTGCCATCCGCCCGCACCCCGCATGTGATCCATTATTTGCCCGCCATCCGGCTGTCCGATGGCGGGGTTGTGCGCGCGGTGCTCGACCTTTGCGCGGTGACCGCCCTGCGCGGGCATCGGGTCACTTTGGCAACCTTTGATGCTTCGGATGCGCCGCCGGATCTGTCCGTTCTGGCATTACCTGGCAAGCCCCTGTCCGGCGGCTTGCTTCCGGCCGCCGCGCTGGGTGCCGCGCACGCCGAGTTGGCGGAGGCCTCTTTCCTGCATCTTCACGGCCCATGGGATCCGGCCCATGTGCAACTGGCCAGGGCGGCGCGCATGGCCGGCGTGCCCTACGGCGTGACTGCCCACGGCATGCTGGATGCGTGGTCCATGGCCCAAAAACCGCTCAAGAAGCGAATTTTCTTGGCGATGTTCGGCCGGCGGGTGCTGCAGGGCGCGGCCTGGCTGCATTGCACCGCCGAAGGCGAGGCGGAGCAGGTGCGCCGCTTGCTGCCGAAGGCGCGGGTGGTGGTGGCCCCCTTGGTGTTCGACACCCGGCCGTTTCTGGGGTTGCCGGCGCCTTTGCCGCCTTTGGAAATGCCGCGGGTTTTGTTTCTGTCGCGGATACACCCCAAGAAAGGGTTGGAAAAACTCATCGAGGCATGCATCCTTCTTCAGCAACGCGGCCGCCCGGTGGCGTTGGGCATCGCCGGGACGGGCGAGCCGGCGTATGTGGAACGGCTCGCTGCCGAAGTCGCGTTGCGCAAGGTGGACGCCGAGTTTATCGGCATGGTTTCGGGCGAGGAAAAGGTCCGCGTGCTGCGCTCTGCCGATGTGTTTGCCCTGCCAACCTCACAGGAGAACTTCGGGCTGGCTTTGGTGGAGGCCATGGCCTGCGGCACGCCGGTCATCACGACCAAGGGCGTCGACATCTGGCCTGAATTGAAGGCGGCGGGGGCGGAAATACTGGAGGTGGGGGCGTCGCCCTCCGAGTGGACTGACGCAATCGGCGCCATGCTCGCGCGTGCCGACCGTGCCGAACTTGGAGCCCGCGGCCGGGCTTGGGTGCTCGATGCGCTGGCGCCCGCCAAGGTCGTCGGCATGTATGAAGCGCTTTACGGTGTCTGACCGGCCAGGATTTCCACCAAGCGGCGGGTGTTGGCATCCCAGGTCAGCCGGTCTTCGACCAGCCGCCGGCCGTTTTCCCCCATGCGGCGGAGTTCCTGCGGGTTGGCCAGGGCGTTTTCCAGCGCGGATGCGGCCGCATCGACATCCTTTGGGGCCACGATCAGGCCGTGCACGCCGTGCTTGACCACGTCACAGATGCCGCCATCGGAGCAGCACAGGACGGGTGTGCCGACCGACATGGCCTCGAGGTACACGGTGGCGAACGGCTCGTCCCATCCCAATAGCGCAAAGCAGTCGGCCCAGGACATTTCCTGCAGGACTTCTTCCGGCGACTTGCGGCCGGCCATTTGCACGCGGCTTGCCAAATTCAGGCGCGCGATGGTTTCGCGGATGCGCGGCTCGTCGGGCCCGGAGCCCACGATGCGCAGGATGGCATTGGGGTGGCTGGCGGCCGCTTTGGCGAAGGCTTCCACCAACAGCGGCACGCCCTTGCGCTCCGCGAACAGGCCGACGCACAGGATGACCTGTTTGCCTTGGATTTCGGGCGGGCGCGGAGCGAGGCGCAGCCCGGCGGGCGGCAGGTCCACCCCGTTGTAAAGCACTTCAGTCCGGGCGCCGGGTGCCGCATTTTG
>CANIYR010000151.1 GCA_947471825.1 Phycisphaeraceae bacterium
ACCCGCCCAACATGCAAGCCGCGGCGGCCACCAAAAGGGATTCAGAATCAAACAAGGCATCAAGGGAGGGCATGGCGGCAAGAATAGCAGCGCCATCCGCAGCTCGGGATGCCCCTTAACGCCCATCATAAGGTCTGTCCCTAATTCACAATCCAAAAATAAACCAAACAAAATCCCCCTTGGCTTGGCCAAGGGGGATTCATTCAACTATTTTCAAAAATGAAACTTAAGCCGGCAATTCCACAATCCGCAGGATGACCGGCTTCTCGGCGATCGCCTCCAGCTTCTCAATTTCCGCCACCGCCTTTTCCAAAGTGCCTTGACGCACCTGATGGGTGGTGATGACCAACGGCACATGTGCCTCGCCCTTGGCCACGGTGTGCTGCAGGACGCCTGAAATGCTGACCCCGTGCTCGCCCAAAATGCGCGTCACCTGCGCAATGACGCCGGGGCGGTCGTTGGCCTTGAGACGCAGGTAAAACGGGCTTTCGGTGTCGGCTGTGTTGACCACCGGCGCCTCTTCGTTCAGATCCGGCGCGAAGCGCAGGTTGGCGAAAGCGGTGCCGGCCACGCCGGAAACGGTGCTCAAAAGGTCGCTCACCACCGCGCTGGCAGTTGGCAGGGAGCCGGCGCCGGCGCCGTAGTACATCGTGTGGCCGGTGGCATGGCCGATGACCGACAAGGCGTTGAATCCGCCCTGTACCTGCGCGATGAGCGCGCTCTTGCGGACGAAGCACGGACGCACCTGGACGCACACCCACTGGTGGCCCGGCCAGCGCTCGGCCGTGGCCAGGAGCTTGATGGCATAGCCCATCTCGGCGCCGTAATTGAAGTCCACTTTTTCCAGGCGTTCGATGCCTTCGCAGGGCACCTTGTCCGGCGCGATGCGGGCGCCAAAGGCCAGCGAAGCCAGGATGCACAACTTCTGCTTGGCATCCTCGCCGGAAACGTCCATGGTCGGATCGGCCTCGGCAAAGCCCAGCGCCTGCGCACCCTTGAGCGCTTCGGCGTAGGACTGCCCGGCATTGGCCATCTGCGACAAAATGTAATTGGTGGTGCCGTTCAAAATGCCGTACAAGCCGCTGATGTTGTTGGCCTGCAGGCCCAAAGTGAGCGCCAGGATGCACGGAATGCCGCCGCCGCAGGAGGCCTCGAAGGAAATGTGCACGCCCTTGGCGCGGGCCAGGGCGAACAACTCCGGACCGTGGGTGGCGAGCAAACTCTTGTTGGCGGTGATGACCGGCTTGCCGTCGTTCAAGGCCCGGCGCACCAAGTCGCCAGTCGGCTTGATGCCGCCGGCCACCTCGATCACCACATCCACGCCGGGGGTGGCAAAAAAGGCATCCGGGTCGGCGGTGACGATGTCCGCGGCAACCAGACCCGAAGCCTTGGCCTTGGCGGCATCGCGCACAAGGACGCGGCGGATGGCCAGCCGCTTGCCGGTCGAGCGTTCATAGCGGGCTGCTTCTTCCTTGATCAATTGGGCAACGCCGCCGCCGACGGTGCCAAGGCCGATGAGGCCGATGCCGATTTCTTGGGGAGGGGAATTTTTCATGGTTTTGTTGGGGAGGAGAAAGATAACAGGAAGGCCGGATGCCTTCCTTTCCGGCCGCCTTACAGGTGGGATTCGAGCCACCCCCGCACCGCGCCGAACTCCGCCTTGACCGCAGCCGGCACTTCGCCCACCGCCTTCTTGGCATTGTCGGCGTCCTTGAGTCCGTGCCCGGTCAGGATGGCCACGTACTTGCCATTCTTGTCAGACCGGCCCGCTGCCACCATCTTTTTCAAGCCCGCCACACCCGCTGCTGAGGCCGGTTCGCAGAACACGCCTTCCACATTCGCGAGGTCCCGCCACATGGCCAGAATCTCGGGATCCGACACGCAGTCGATGATGCCCTTGGACTCGTCGCGCGCCGCCTCGGCTTTTTTCCACGACACCGGGTTGCCGACACGGATGGCGGTGGCAATGGTTTCCGGGTTTTCAATGGGCACCCCGCGCATGATGGCGTTGCAGCCCTCAGCTTCAAAACCCAGCATACGCGGCAGCCCCTTGGATTTGCCTGCCTCTTGGTAACGCTTGAAGCCGGTCCAGTAAGCGGGCAGGTTGCCGGCGTTGCCGATGGGCAGGCACACGCCATCGGGCACGAAGCCCAGATCGTCGACGATTTCATAGGCGCCGGTGGTCTGGCCTTCGAGCCGGATCGGATTGGCCGAATTGACCAGCGCAATCGGCAATTTGTCGGTGATCTCGCGCACCAAGCGCATGGCGGCGTCAAAATTGCCGTCCACCGGCAGCAATTTGGCGCCGTACATCAGGGTTTGCGCCATCTTGGACATGGACACATTGCCCGCCGGCAGCGCCACAATGGCGGTCAGGCCGGCCCGGCGCGCATAAGCGGCGGCGGAAGACGAGGTGTTGCCGGTGGAGGCGCACATGATGCACTTGGCGCCGGCCTGCTTGGCCTTGGCCACCGCCAGCACCATGCCGCGGTCCTTGAATGATCCGGTGGGGTTCATGCTTTCGCACTTGAGCCACAGTTCGGCGACGCCGATCTGTTTGGCCAGATTGGGCGCATGCACCAAGGGGGTGCTGCCTTCGCCAAGCGACAGGATGGGAGTTTCTGCATCCATCGGCAAAAAGTCGCGGTAGCGGACAAGCAGGGGTTGGTAGGCCGACATGGGGTTTCTCCGGGTTGGAAAAGGTGGAAATCAAATGAAAAAGGCCCATTCCTGCGTGGAATGGGCCTTTTGAGAAAGGACCGTGTTTTAAGAGGGGTGCTTAGCCACGCGCAGCACCACTCGGCGACGGAGTCGTCGTGGTCGTGGTGGTCGTGGTCATCATGGCGCAGCTGAGCATGGCAAGAATGGTAGCAAGAGAACGGAGGATTGCAACTTTTTTTCAGGTGAATGGCGCCAACTTCCCCGCCACCATCCCCACCGTCGCCGCCACCACCCGCACCGTTTTGCGCGGATTCGTGTGGCCTGCCGTGACTTCCAGCGATTTGGCGCCGACGCCCAAAACTTTCGCGAGCAAGGCGCACAACGCCTGGTTGGCCTTGCCATCCTCCGGCGGCGCCGCCACCGCGACTTTCAGGCGGTCACCAAGCATGCCGCACACCTTCTCACAGCTGGCGCCAGGAACGACTTTGATCTGGATGAGCACATCCGGGCCGGCTTGGGCAAGGGCGGGGAGGAAGACGGACATGGGTTATTGCCCATCCAGTCTTGCCAGAAGTTCCATTCCCACCCGCTCCGGCTCGTCCACAATCCACCGCGCCCCGCAGTTCACCAGTTCCGCACGCGGACGCATGCCGAAAGAGCATGCCAACACTTGCATGCCGGCGCGCTCCGCCAGCATGACATCGATCTCGCTGTCACCGATGTAAAGCGCCTCGACCGGTGGCACGCCCATCTCCCCCAAGATATCCATCGCCGCCGCCGGGTCGGGTTTGGGCGCCACACCAGCCGCCACGCCCTGCACGCGCATGAAGCGGTTGCCAGGGAAAAACCGGGCGATGACGGTAACCGTGGATTCATGCGGCTTGTTGGACAGCACCGCTGTTTGGATGCCGCGATCCGCCAATTGCCCTGGCAACGTGTCCATGCCGGCAAACACACGGATCAGATCCGAGCCCGGGCCGCGGTGATGGCCTTGGTAGGCCGCAATCGCCGCATCAATCTGCGCCTCGGGCATGAACTCGGCGAACAGCTTGCGCCCCCCGCTACCGATGCGCACCCGCCATTCCTCGG
>CANIYR010000152.1 GCA_947471825.1 Phycisphaeraceae bacterium
CAGATCGCGTGCGTGCGGGCCAGGGCCGGATTGCCGGCATCCAAGGCGGCGGCCAGCACCGCCGGTGCGGCGTCGCGCCTGGCCAGTTCGCTTTGCGCACGCTGGCGCACGCGCTGGTTGCGGTGGCCCAAAAGCGCCAGCAAATCCTCCGTCTTGCGCGCCTGCATGCCGTCCTTCAGCAGCTTCTGAACCTCGTCAATGGCGGCTTTCTCAGCCTTGTCGGCGAACACCGCCGGATCGGTCAGGGTGAACACATTGCCCTTGTCGTTGGGTTTCCAGCCCGGGTATTCCGTGCAGTACAGGCGGCCGTCGGGGCCCCAGTGCAGGTCCACCGGCATGCGGCCGGCGAGGTAAGTGGTGGCGGCGGCGGAGAAGAAGGCGCCCTGCGGCGCGGCCTTGACCGCGAAGATGCTGCCCGACCCGCCGGTGAAATTGACCATCATGAGCTGGTCGGCGTATTTCTTGGCGTGGCCGGTGCCGGGGAAGTGCGCCATGCCGGCCGGGCCGTTGCCCAGGGTCATGACCGGCGGGATCATCCAGGCCGGCTGGGTCGCATCATGCGGATCGGCCGGGCGCGGCCAGGCCATGCGCTCGCGCAGCCACGGCCCGCGCGCCGAAGCGGTGCCGTCCTTGGGGGCGAACTTGTCGAAGGTCTGCACATCCTGTCGCCAGCCGGCATCGCCGTGCTCGGGGAGATAGCAGAAGCGGGCCGGGTCGCCGGCGTCGCAGTTGTTGTCGCCGGTGAACAGGTTGCCGGCATCGTCAAAGGCCAGCCCCTGCGGGTTGCGCAGGCCCTCGAACACCATTTCAAGGCCCGAGCCGTCGGGCCAGCAGCGGAACACGCCGCCCCGGCAATGACCCTGCACATGCTTGGGGTCCGGCACCTTGTCCCACGGCTTGTTCCAGCCGATCAGGTCGTAGTGCACGCCCTCTTGGGTCGTCACATTGAAGCCGCGGTCGGCGATGGAAAAATAGATGCGCCCGTCGGGCCCCTGCACCAAACCGTGCATGTCGTGGCCGTGAAAGGCCCAGCGCACGCCCCATCCGGTGGACAGCGCCTCTTGGGTCGGCGCGCCGCCGCCGGCGGGGTTTTCGGTGATCTTCCACAGGTTGGGGATGCAGGTGGCGTACACCGCGCCATCCAATTCCATCACCCCGGCGTTGATGCCGTCGGCCCAGTCGCCGAAACGGGCGATCACCTGGGAGGTGTCGGCGGCGCCCCCGCCGGTGGTGTCGCGCAAGACGCGCACCACGTCGGCATATTTGGTGAAGGAACCCTTGGCGATGTATTTCTCGCGCTCCCAGCGCTTGAGGGTGGCCACGCGGTCGGCCACCGTGAGCGAACTCAGGTCGGCCAGCAAGCCGTCGGGCATCTTGGCGGTCTGGCGGGTGTCCATGATGCCTTCGCCGGTGGGCCGCTCGTTTTCGGCGGTGTACACCACGCCTTGGTCGGTGACCCAGAGCGCCACCGGATTGCGGACCACCTGGGGCGAGCCCCAAGTGCGCAGTTCCAATTTCGGGGTCTTGTTGCCGTCGCCAACCGGCTGCGGCGGCGGGGCGGAGCCGGCCCAAGCCGGCAGGGCCAGGGCGGGGAGAAGGGCGGCGGCGAGGAGGGCCGCCATCGGCAGGGCAAGGGAATGTGGGCGCAAGCGGAATGCCTTGGCAAAAAGGGGCGGAGGGGCGGGGCGACAACCGGGCTGAAGAAAGCCCATTCTAAGGACTCCACTCACGGCACACGCGCCACCGAGGGCGCCGGGGCGGCGGCATCGGCCTCTTCTTCTTCATCTTCGTCGTCCCCGTCACCGTCACCGGCCAGTTGCAGGCCCAGCGCCTTGAGGCCCTTGCCGTGGGCGCCGGCGTATTCGGCGGGAAAGGGCTCGTCGCCGCGCACGGTGGACCAGACCCAGCGGCTGAACAGGTCGGCGTCGCGGTCGATGCGGTCGGGCGCCGAAAAGTCGATTTTTTCGGTAAGCGGGGCCAGCGTGGATTCGATCTTGGAGCGGATCGCGTCGGCGGCGCCGTTCATTTCGTCCAGCGGCACGCCGGCAGGCAGGCAGGCGTAGGGGCGCAGGTCGGGCGTGTCGGTGAAGCATTCGTCCATCAGCGGGGCGGCGGCCACGGTCTGGTTGAGCGGCGGCAGGCCCAGGATGCGGTCGATGGTGTGGATCACCGAGCTCTGGTTGTAGAAGCGGCTGACCACCTGCCCGCCGCGCTTGACATGCGGGCCGGCCAAGAGGCAGAACGAACGGTGGCCGTCCACATGGTCGGCGCCGGTCTGCGGATCGTCCTCGTTCACGAACACCACCGTGTCCTTCCAGAACGGGCTCTTGGAAAGGGCCTCGACCACCCGTCCGGTGGCCAGGTCGTTGTCGGCGACATAGGCCCGCGGCGTGGGGCAGTTCCTCGCGGCGTGCTGGGTGTGGTCGTTGGGCAGGTAGAGGATGGTGAGGTTGGGCATGCGGCCGGCCTTGGCGCAGGCGTCGAGCGACTTGATGAACAGGTCGGCGCGCATCTGGTCGGGAATGGCCATCTGCCAGCCGGGGTAGGCCGGGTCGCTGTAGTTGCGCAGGGCCCCGATCCGGATGTCGCCGGTGAATGCGGGCGGTTTGCCGGCCTTCCAGTCGGCGTAAAAATCCTTCCACTGGCGGCCCGGGGCGATGGCGGCGCGGTCGAGCTCGCCGAAATTGCGGAACGACAACCCCTGGCGCAGCACCTGGTCCCACAAGAAGCCGCAGCCGGCGTAGCACAGGGGATCGATGCCAAAGCCGTAGGTGCCGTGCAGGTTGGCCCAATCCTTCTCGCGGTAGGGCGTGCTCAGCCCCTGGGTGGCGTGCTGGTGGCCGTCGCAGGAGAGGACGCCGTTGCAGTAGTAGTTGTCCAGCAGCACGAAGGCGTCGGCCAGGGCGTGGATGTTGGGCGTGGTGGCGCGCGGAAATTCGGTGAGTTTCGGCTCGCTGTTGCCGCGGCCGATGTCGCCGAGCACCTGGTCGTATTTCTTGTTCTCCTTGATGATGTACACCACGTGCTTGATGAGCGAGGGCTCGCCGACGCGGGCCGGGACCGCCCGCAGGGGGGCCTTGGCGGCGGCGTCGGCGCCGGCCTGGCTGCGCAGGATTTCGGTGAGGTGGAAGGCCTTTTCCGCCGCGGCGGTCATGGCGGCGAAATCCGCCTCGCGCTCGGGCAATTCCACCTTCTGCAGGTCGCCGCGGAAGCCCAGCACATTGCCGATGAACAGGCGGCCGCCGTGGACGCACACCGAGCCGGGGTAGCCGCCGGCCGGGATGAAGGCGGCCGGCGCATCCGCCACGCGGTCGAGCGGGATGACCGCCACCGCGTTGTTGCCGGCGTTGGCGGTGAACAGGCGTTTGCCGTCGGCGCTGATGGCGATGCCGTTGGAGAGGCTGCCAAACGGCATGCCGGGGCGCGGCTTGGTGGACAGCGTGCGCAGCACCCGGCGCTGGGCCACGCCGATTTCGCTGACGCCGTCGCCGCCGTCGTCCACCACATACAGGCTGGCGCCGTCGGGTGAAAGGACCATCGCCTCCGGATGGATGCGCGTGGCGATTTCGCCCACCACCTTGGCCGAGGCGGTGTCGATGACCGACACGCTGCCGCGCAGGGCCACCGAGCGGGCGTCGACCGCCACCGGGGTGCCGGCCGACAGCTCCGTGCGGTC
>CANIYR010000153.1 GCA_947471825.1 Phycisphaeraceae bacterium
CCCTTTCAAAAAAAACATGAGCAACGAAAATCCCGACACAGAAACCGGCCCCGAAGCCGGCGCTGAAACCGGCGCTGAAACCCCCGCCGGCGAAGCCTCCGCAGAACAGAAATTGCAGACCCGGGTCGCCGCCCTGGAGGCGCAGGTCTCCGACCTGCAGCACAAGATCATCCTGGGCCTGGCCGACTACCAGAACCTGGCCCGCCGCTCGCGCATCAGCGAGCAGCAGGCCCGCGACGGCCAGACCCGCACCATCGCCCAGTCGCTGGCCGGCGTGCTCGACCACTTCGACCAGGCGCTGAAAGTGGATCCGGCCACCGCCAGCGCCAGCGATGTGCTGGCCGGCGTGTCGATGGTGCATGGCGAACTGATCAAAGTGCTGGCGGCCTTCGGCGTCGATCGCATCGACGCCAAGCCGGGCGACACCTTTGACGCCAACCTGCACCAGGCCCTCATGAAAATGAAGGTGGACGGCGTCAAGGAAGGCGCCATCGCCGCCTGCTTCCAGCCCGGCTACCGCCTGGGCGACATGGTCATCCGCGCCGCCCAGGTGGCGGTGGCGGAATAAAGGAGAAAAAGATGCCCACCTACGACTACACCTGCTCCGCCTGCGGCCATGCCTTGGAGGAATTCCAAAGCATGTCGGCCAAGCCGCTCAAGAAATGCCCGCAATGCGGCAAAAGCGCCCTGGAACGCGGCGTCGGTGGCGGTGCCGGCCTGATCTTCAAGGGCAGCGGCTTCTGGCAAAACGACCGCGCGGGGGCCAAGGGCGGCAAGAAAACCGACGATGCGCCGGAAGCCCCCAAGCCGCCGGCCGGCTGCGGCGGCGGCTGCGCGTGCCATCCGAAGAAATAAGGGAGCGCGGACACTCCTGTCCGCGGGGAAAAGACCCATTCATGAAAATGCGCGCCGACTATTCGGCGCGCATTTTCATGAAGACGATGATTGCTCAATCCGCGGACAGGAGTGTCCGCGCTCCCCTACCCCAAGAGCACCACCACATGGCAGGCAATGGCCCGGTTCTCGCCCAGCGCATCCACGTGCTCGTGGGTCTTGCCTTTGATGTTCACTCGGGCTTCGGAGCAGCCGAGCAAGCGCGCCAGATTCGCCTTGATTTGCGCCTTGTGGGGCGACAACTTCGGCCGCTGAAGGATCACCGTGATGTCCAAGTTGCCGATGGCAACCCCGGCCGCCTGCATGCGCCTGGCCGCTTCCTCCACAAAGACGCGGGAATCGGCGTTTTTCCATTGGGGTTCGTTGTCGGGGAACATTTGGCCGATGTCCTCCTGCCCCAAGGCGCCCAGGATCGCATCCACCACCGCGTGGTAAACCACATCGCCGTCGGAATGCGCGACGCAGCCGCGGTCGTGGGGAATGGTGACGCCGCCGACGACCAGGTGATGGCCGGGTTCCATGCGGTGGAGGTCGAAGCCGTGGCCGATTTTGGGGAGGATGGGCATCATATTTTCCTTATTTCAACCCGTATTCCTTCAACTTCCGGTAAAGCGACCGTTCCCCGATCCCCAGCATCTTCGCCGCCTTTTCCCGGTTGCCCTGCGCCGCGGCCAGGGCGTTGCGCACGGCGTTCTTTTCCAGCTGGTCCATGCTGGCCACCCCGCGGTTTTCGGTGCGCGGGGCATCGCCGGCCGTGGCGGGCCCACCGGCCTCACGGACTTCGGGGGGCAGGTGGCGGGGTTCGATTTTCTTGCTGCCGTCAAGCAGGATGACCGCGTTCTGTACCACGCTTTTCAACTGGCGGATGTTGCCTGGCCAGTTGAACTGCATCAGCATCATCGCGGCGTCGTCGGCCACTTCGGGGGCGGCCTTGTCCATGGCTTTGGCGTACTGCGCGCCGTAGTGGCGCACCAGAAGCGGCACATCTTCGGGCCGCTCGCGCAGGGGCGGCAGATGCAGGGTGACCCCGGCCAGACGGTAATACAGGTCGCTGCGAAAATCGCCCTCGTCCGAAAGTTTCTTCAGGTCGTGGTTGGTGGCCGACACCACGCGCACGTTGACATGCCTGGCCCCGTTGTCACCCAGGCGGACCACCTCGCCGGACTCCAGGACGCGCAGCAATTTGGCCTGCATGGCGGCGGGCATGTCGCCGACTTCGTCAAGGAAAAGCGTGCCCTTGTCGGCATATTCAAAGCGGCCTTGGCGGTCCTTGTCGGCCCCGGTGTAGGCGCCCCGCACATGGCCGAACAATTCGTCCTCCAGGATGGATTCGGACAGGCCTGCGCAATTGAGCGGAACAAAACGGCCGTTCTTTCGCTTGGAATGGTTGTGCAGGGCCTGGGCCACCAGTTCCTTGCCGGTGCCGCTTTCGCCGGTGATGAGCACGGGAATGTCGCTGGGGGCGATCATCTTCAGGCGCTGGATCAGCTCGCGGATGGCGCGGCTCTCGCCGATGATGCCCTCGAAGCCGAACTTCTCGTCAATCCGCTGGCGCAGTTCCTGGTTCGATGATTTGAGGAACACCGTCTCGATCGCCCGCGCGCACAGGGTGCGAAACACATCCAAATCCAGCGGTTTCTCGATGAACTCGTAAGCACCGCCGCGGATGGCCTTCTTGGCGGTCGGCACATCGCCGTGGGCGGTGACCATCACCGTCTCGGCCGAGGGCTGGTGCTTGCGGGCGAGCTCCAGGACGCGCAGGCCGTCTTCCTCGCCCTGCATCTTGAGGTCGGTGACCACCAGGTCGAACCCGCCATGGCGAAGCTCCTCTTCGGCGCCGGCCAAATCGTGCACCACGGTGCAGACATGGCCCATGCGCTTGAGGGCTTCGGCCATGACTTCGGCATGGCCGGTTTCGTCATCAACAACCAGGATCTGGGCGGTGGGGAGTTCTTCACGGGACATGGGCCGCATTGTAGGCGACCATGCGCCGCCTACAATGCCGCCATGCACCCTTGGCGCGTAGGCTGCGTTTCCTTCCTCAACACCAAACCCCTGATTGCCGGGCTGGAGGGGGATCCCCGTTTCGATTTGCGTTTTGCGGTCCCCTCCGAGCTGGCAGGCATGCTTTTGGACGGCCGGGTGGACCTGGCCCTGTGCCCGGTTTTCGACTTTTTCGCCCATCCCGGCCTCTTGGAAACCGTGCCGGTCGGCGGCATCGCCTGCGACGGCGAAACGCTGACCGTCAAGCTTTTTTCGCGGGTTCCCCTGGCCGGCGTGCGCTCGGTGGCCGTCGACCCGGACAGCCACACCAGCGTCAACTTGCTACGCGTGCTCCTTCTCAAAAAATTCGGCTTGGCGCCGGAAATGAAGTCCATCGCCGAAGCGGGGGGCACGGATGCCATCCTTTTGATCGGCGACAAGGTGATCGCCCGGGCACCGGACTCCGCCGAATTCCCGTGGTCGCTCGATCTCGGCGCCGCCTGGAAGGACTCCACCGGCCTGCCTTTCGTGTTCGCCGTGTGGATGAAACGGCGCGGCACGGAACTTGGCGAATTGCCTGCGGTCCTGTCCGCCCGGCGCGGCCTCAATGCATCGCGCATCCAGGCCATCGCCGATCTTTACGCGCCCGGCCTTGGATGGCCGCCCCACACGCGCGATTTGGCCCGCC
>CANIYR010000154.1 GCA_947471825.1 Phycisphaeraceae bacterium
ATTCGCTGCCCCCCTACCACGGCGGCGGCGAGATGATCGAGCAGGTGAAATTCAGCGGCACGACCTACGCCAAGGCGCCGCAACGCTTCGAGGCCGGCACGCCGCACATTTCCGGCGCCATTGGCTTGGGCGCGGCCCTTGATTGGATGATGAAACTGGATTGGGCGGCGATCCGCGCGCATGAAGCACATCTCTTGGCGCATGCGACCCAACGGTTGCAAACGATTGATGGTTTGCGCATCATCGGCACGGCCAAGGACAAGGCGCCGGTGGTGTCGTTTGTGATCGACGGCGTGTCGCCACTTGACTTGGCCGAGCCGCTGGACCGGGCCGGCATCGCCATCCGCACCGGCCATCACTGCGCGCAGCCGGTGATGGATTTCTTCGGCGTCCCCGCCACTTTGCGCGCGTCGATGGCGCTTTACAACACGGTGGAGGAGGTGGAGGTGCTGGTGAGGGGGGTGGAGAAGGGGTTGGGGTTTTTCAGATGATTCACGCCGTCAAAATCTTCTCTTTCGCCTCCGCGATCGCAGCCAGAACAATTTCGACGGGCACATCATTCCCGTCAAATGTTCCAAAGACAAAACAGCCGCCTACATCCCAATAGGTCGTTTGGCCAACCAACGTCTTTGTTCCAAAACACTCGCAGTGAAGTTGAAACCCCGAGCATCCGCTCTGATTATCTTCCACAAAAGATGTCCAGTAGCGTGCGGCGCCGTGTTGTTTTTCCATGATTCAGCCATTCTCAAAAGTTTCCCCTCACGGCCCACGCAGCCGAACGCCCGCATCATCCCCCATCCCCGCCCCCTGTCAACCCCCGTCCAAAAAGGGCCAAGAGCCCGCCTTCCCTTAGCCCAGGCCAACGGCCTGAGTCAAGTCCTATCACCCATTTCCCGATTGCGGCCTGAAAGGCTGCGCTACCGAAACGACATCCAATGCCGTAGCGCGGCCCTTCAGGCCGCATCGCATCACACCGTTTACCCAGGCCGTTGGCCTGGGCTAAGGTGGCGTTGGCCCGTTGGGCCGCCCAGACGAAGAGAAAAGAAAAACCATCAAGCATTCACCGCTTCTTTCGAAATATCAATGCCCAGAAGCGAATCAATCTCGGCCCAACATTTTCGGACATGCTCAAATGCTGCGGTTTCGCCGGCTTGGGGATTGTCATGTCGAAACGCATCCGCAAACCCCAAGCAACTGCAATTGTGTTTCTCACGCACACTGTCGCTGGTGTTTTGAAATTCCGCTTGACGGGACTGGATTGAAGCCCAAAGAAAGTGAGCAAACCACATCATGCCCTCGAACGCATTTGCGGCGCCTGGTTTTGATTTTGAGCCCACATACATCTCGGGCCGATTGTGAATGGCGGCGATCATGGCCGATGTTTCGGCGAGGATTTGACTGCCAGTTTTCATGGGGCTCATGGCGGTATTTTAGGCCATTTGCCCTCCCTTCCCCCTCCGGATTTCCCTAAACTGCGCTCCCCATGTCCACCCCCACCTCCATCCTCGACCATTCCGCCTTCCTTGCGCTGTTCGCCAGGGAGAACCCCGCGCGCAAGCCGGGCGAGCGGCTGCTGGTGCCGGTGTTCCGCCGCCTGTTCGACGACACGCTGACGCCGGTGCTCGCCTACCGCCGCCTGGTGCGGCCGGACGCGCGCATGGCGCCGTCGTTTTTGTTCGAGTCGGTCGAGGGCGGCGGCGACCGCGGCGCGCGGGCCGGGCGCTTCTCGTTCATGGGCACCACGCCCCTGGCCGAGGTGCTGGCTTACGGCCAGAAGATGGAATGGCGCAACCATGAGAACCCGGCGCAGAGCAAGAAGTGGGAATGCGCCGATCCGCTCGCCGAGGTGCCCAAACTCACCGCGCAAATGCGGCCGCTGTCCCTGGGCGACGCCGCCCGCGGCCTGCCCGAATTCACCGGCGGCTGGGTTGGCTTCGCCGGCTACGACACCGTGCGTTATCTGGAAAGCGAAAAACTCGGGCCCGGCCCCAAGGACGACCGCCACCTGCCCGACATCCACCTGCAACTCTATCTCGACCTGGTCGCGTTCGACCATGTGCAGAAGACCGTCTTGGTCATCACCCATGCGGTGATCGAGGATGGCGTGTCGGCCTCCGACGCGTGGAACAAAGCCCACGCGCGGCTCGAAGCGCTGGTGGCGCGGCTGACCACGCCCTGGTCCTCCGGCGCGCGCCGCGAGGAGTTGCCGGCCGGCCATGTGGACTTGTCGGCCCCGCCGCCCCAATTGCCCACCAGCAACCTGGGCGAAGGCGGCTACCAGCAGGCCGTGCTCAAGGCCAAGGAATTCATCGGCGCCGGCGACATCTTCCAGGTGGTGCCGAGCCAGCGCTTTTCGCTTTCGACCAAGGCCGACCCCTTCGACATCTACCGCGCGCTGCGCGTCGTGAACCCGTCGCCTTACATGGTCTATCTGCAGATCGAGGGCGGCATGCTGGTGGCCTCCAGCCCGGAAATTTTGTGCCGCGTGAAAGACGGCGAAGTCACCAACCGTCCGCTGGCCGGCACCCGGAAGCGCGGCGCCACGGCCGCGCAGGACGCCGCCCTGGAAGCCGAATTGAAGGGCGACCCCAAGGACCGCGCCGAGCACATCATGCTGGTGGACCTGGGCCGCAACGATGTCGGCCGCGTGGCCAGCCCCGGCACCATCCAGACCCCCCACTTGCTGGTGGTCGAGCGTTACAGCCATGTGATGCATTTGTCCTCCACCGTCACCGGCCGGTTGCGCCCGGGTACCACCTCATGGGATGCCCTGCGCGTGGCCCTGCCGGTGGGCACCGTGAGCGGCGCCCCCAAGGTGCGCGCGATGCAGATCATCGACGATCTGGAGACGGTCAAGCGCGGCCCCTATGCCGGCGCCATCGGGCACGCCGACTTGAACGGCAACATGGACATGGCCATCGCCCTGCGCACCATGGTGGTGCTGCCGGCGGCGGACGGCTACTGGCGCGTGGACCTGCAGGCCGGTGCCGGCATCGTGGAAGCCTCCGACCCCGACGCCGAGCACCAGGAAACGGTGAACAAGGCGGCCGCGCTGGCCAAGGCGGTGGATCTGGCGGAGAAGGCGTTCGTTTGAAAAACCGGCATGGCGGGCTTGCCGCCTGCCTTGGGAAATCGCGGCCCGATGCCGCGATTTTTCATTGGGCGCAAGGACGGCGCGCAGCATGTCATTCACACGCCAGGCCAAACTTTCACCCGCAACAACTTCGCCAAGGTTCGCGCATCCTCTTCCATGGCGGCGCGGTCGCCGTGGCACATGACCGGCAGGCGCCTGCATGCTGTATTTCCTGACCGGCCAAACGCCCCGATAATTGGCTGCAGGTGCAGATGCTCCTGCACGGCATGCTGACGGGTCTGGTGTCCGCCGATGTGGAGCTCGACATCGACGCCATGCTGGGCCAGATCTGCGAAATCGGCGGCGCAGGCGGGGAAAATACCGTGAAAGGGCCGGCGGGCACCCGAAACCGGAAAATAAAAAACCCGCATCGCTGCGGGGTTTTTAGTGGGCGGTACTGGACTCGAACCAGTGACCTCATCGATGTCA
>CANIYR010000155.1 GCA_947471825.1 Phycisphaeraceae bacterium
AGGAGCAATGGACGCTGCTCTCCCACCTGCTGATCGAACACGGGCGACAGGTGTGCAAGGCGCGGCACGGGCTGTGCAAGGACGACGCGATTTGCGGCCAGTTCTGCAAGGATGGCAGGCGGAAATAGCGGGAAGCCGATACGAAAAAACGCCAACCTTGCGGTTGGCGTTTTTCGTATCGAGCCAGCGGGATTCCGCTTTGCGGGATCCGCGCAGGAAGCCACTTCGCGTCTTTTTGTCGCGCTACGCGCGCCAACAGCCCGACTCGAATGAAAAAAACCAGCCCAAGGCTGGTTTTTTTCATTCGAGTCGAGCTAGCGGGATTTGAACCCACGACCTTCACACCCCCAGTGTGACGCGCTACCAAGCTGCGCTATAGCTCGTTTTTGAGAAGGGCGGGAATTCTAGTGGTGAATCCCCCCCACCGCAAACGAACAATCCGGCTGTCGCGCCCGCACCACCCGGGTGGGCAACTCGGCGGCATTTCTGCCCAGGCAAGCGGCATTTTCAGCCTGCGCATAATTGTCGGCAGCCACATAGACACAGGAACCCGAGCCGGTGACCTGGGCCCTGGGAATGCCGGGCTGACCGCGCATGCAGGACAGGACAAGCTCCAACTCCGGCGCAACCGCGCAAGCGGCCCGTTCCAGATCATTGAACAACGGGGCTTCACCGCAAGCTGCCGCACGCACTTGGTCCAACCCCTCCCCCGCCGGGTCGCCAAAACGGCCCAAACGGTCGAACGCTTGGTAAACACCGGGCGTCGGGCACGCACTGTGGGGGAAAACCAAGGCAAACCAGGCTTGCGTCATGGCTGCAGGCCAAGGCAGGTTTTCCAACCGTTCGCCACGGCCGGCGGCCAGGCACAGCGGATGGCCGTGTTGGGCGCGCACGAAGAACGGCACATCACTGCCGAGGCTGGCGGCCAGTTCCTCCAGTTTTTCCAACGGCATCCGTAAATCGAAAAGGCGGTTGAGGCCGGTCAGGGTGCCGGCGGCATCCGACGACCCGCCACCCAAACCGGCGCCGGCGGGGATGTTTTTCTGCAATTGCGCCCGCACCGGCAAGGCACGGCCCACGGCCTGTTCGAGCAAACGGTGGGCGCGGATGGCCAGGTCTTTTTCCTCCGCCCAATCGATCGCGCCGGGCTTGGGTGCGCCAGTGGCCCACATCCGCTCCCATTGCGTTTTTTCAGCCCTTTCCAAACGCAAAGTGTCGCCCCAATCCAAGGCAAGCATGGTGCTGGCCAAGGGATGGAAGCCGTCGGCGCCGGGCGGCCCGACCGACAAAGCCAGATTGAGTTTGGCAGGGCACAAAAGAACCACCCCGCCGCCCATCGAAGGCGGCGAGGTGGCATGGGAATTCGGCAGTGATGCAGGGGGCATCCGTTCAGACTAACACAGTGGCGGACGGCGCGGGTGCGGCCGCCAGCGTGGCGGATTGCGCAAGACCGAGGGCTTCCATCGCCTGATCGGGCTGCATGCCTTCCATCATGGTGCCATGCAATTGCGCCCAGAAGCGGTTGGCGGAGCCGGGGGTCTCAAACTGCGTGCCCCAGGAAACAATGATGCGGCCGATGACGGCGGGCAAGGCCTGCGCGCCGGGGGTTTGCTGGACGCTGGTGAGCCAGAACATCAGGCGGTAAAGATCGGGCTGATCCGCCACGGTGCGCGCGTAAAGCGAAGCGCATTTGGCCACGCCCATGCCCAATTCGGCATGCTCGGCCACCGCCTCGAAACGGCGCTGGCAAACGGCGTCCAACAGTTCGCGCTTGTCGCGGAAATAACGGTAAATCGAGCCCACCGCGCAATCCAATTTCTCGGCGATGCGGCGGATGGTGGTGCCGTCATAGCCATGCTGGCGCAGGACAATGGCGGTGGCGTCCAGAATCTGGGCGCGGTCCAAGGAAAGGGACGGCGTAATGCCTTGGGGGGCTTGGGTTCCCAAAAGTGCGTCCTGCACCAGAGGGAAGGGTTCGGTTGCGGTGGTTTGCATGGGTTGTTCACCTCCTTGTGAACGGTTGGGATGATATCTGCAAAAAAGGGAAGAACGAGGAAAACAATGCGAAATTTTTCAGGATGATTCAGCCGCTCGCGGCAGACTCGCCCATCCAGCGACCCAGTTGGGCGAGCCAGTCGTCGGCGCCCAATTGAACGCGCTCCAAAATGACGGCCGTGGCGCCATCCAATTGCACCTTGCCGTCACGGAATCGGCGGGCGGCAAAATCCACCAAGCGCAGATAGTCCTCCAGCCTGACATGCGGCAGGATGCTGCGGCGCGCATGGCGGTCGGTACGGCCCACCGGAACGGTCCAAACATGCTTTTCCGCATCAGGAATGACTTCTGTGGCGCCAGCGGAATCGGTTTGATCGCCAAAGGTGCGTTCGCCATGACGGTGACGCTCCTCTTCATTGGCGGCCGAAGCAGTCAATCCCACCGCTTGGCGTTCACGGCGCACCTGTTCGCGCGAACGGACACTTTCATGCAAGCTAACATAAGGATCCTCCTCCGGCTTGCCACACTTGCCGGCGACATGGGGATTCAAATCCACATAAGTCATGCATGCCAGCAAAGACGCCTCATTATCAAGCGGTACACATGCGTATCGCGCCTCCCAAAATGCGCCAGATGCATGATCTTCGCGATTGAAAGACTCTGCAACCCGCTGTTTAAAGTCTTTCATAAACTTACTTAAAGAACAAAGCGCCAAGCGCGCCTTGGATACGAAAGCCGCATCCTGCGCTTTCTCGGCCCGCCAAGCATTCAACGCATCGCCCGCCAAAGCACGGTAAGACCCTTCGCGCGGCGGATGCAACTTGCTCCACCGCACCGCAACCTCATGCGACGACCAGGCCTCGGCCATCGGTGCGTTGACGCGCACAATCAAATGGAAGTGATTTCCCATCAATGCGTAGCGGCAAACTTCCACAGCAAAAACCTCATGCAACGATTTAAGCCAGACCAGCATGTAATCCTTGCGTGCTCCATCATTGGTCAGTTTCATTTTGCGGACGCAACGCGACAGCGTGTGGTAGTACTGGACCACCTGCGGGCGAACTTGCTGACAACGGGGAATGCGGGCCATGGAAGAGAAGAATAGAAGAAGAATGAACATTCGTCAAGGGGTCAGACCCCTTTTTTATTTTTACGCCCCATTTGCCATTCATTACGACATTCCCCCATTTGCGGACTACGGTCATCACCCCTATCCTTTCGCGCTTCCCATTCTCTCTTCTTTTCCGCCTTTTCATGGTCCCCATGACCCTTACGGAATTCTCCCCCTCTGCTTCGCAAGCCATCTATTTGGCTTCCGTTCTTGGCGCGATTGCAGTGGCTTGGCTTCTGCCACGCCAACCGGCTCAACGTTCTTGGCCTCTTGCCGGCTGCATCTTGGGGTGTGCCGCGCTGGGGGCACTGTGGGCCATCCTCTCTCCATGCTGCCTTGGGAAAACCCAATCCGTGCTGGGAATGGATGTCAATGCATTCCGCTACCACTATGTGTTTGGTTTCATTGCCATTGTCGCTGCGGTGCGGGTGATCACCCACACCCGCCCGGTGTATG
>CANIYR010000156.1 GCA_947471825.1 Phycisphaeraceae bacterium
CAGCGCCATGGCGATCATCACGCGCTGGCGCATGCCGCCGGAGAGCTGGTGCGGGTACTCCTTCATGCGTTGCACGGGGTCGGCAATGCCGACGTCGCGCAGGGCCGATTCGCAGATTTTGTGGGCCGCCTCGCGGTTCACCCGCTGGTGCAGCAGCACCGCCTCCATCACCTGCTCGCCGACGGTGTACACCGGGTTCAGGCTGGTCATCGGCTCCTGGAAAATCATGGCGATTTCGTTGCCGCGCACCGAGCGCATGTCGCGCTCGGTGAGTTTGAGCAAATCGCGCGGGGCTGTTTTGCCGGCATCCGGCGTCCAGAGGATCTGCCCGGCATCGGTCCGCGCCGGCGGGTGCGGAATCAGGCGCAGCACCGACATGGCCGACACGCTCTTGCCCGAACCGGACTCGCCGACGACGGACAGCGTCTGGCCCGGGTAAATGGAAAGCGACAGGTTGTTGGCCGCGTTGAATCGCGCCCCTCCCTTGCCCGGGAAGGAGACGGTGAGGTTGCGGATTTCAAGGAGCGGCAGGTCGTTCATGGCGGAGGGCCTCACTTGCTGAGTTTCGGATCGAGGGCGTCGCGCAGGGCTTCGCCGACCAGGTTGTAGGCGAAGACCGTCAGGAAGACGGCGGCGCAGGGGAAAATGATCAGCCACCATTTTTCCGGACCGGCTTTGACGGCCATCTCGAAATTCTGGCCCCAGGAGGGGTTCTCAGGCTTGAGGCCCAACCCCAGGAACGACAGGCTGGACTCCATCATGATGGCGCCGGCCACGCCGAAAGGAGCCAGGGTCAGAAGCGGCGTGATGCCGCTGGGAAGCATGTGGCGGACCATGATGCGGCCGGTGGAAGCGCCCACCGAGCGGGCGGCCTCGACATAATCGGTCTTGCGCAGGCGCAGGAATTCGGCGCGGATGAACACCGCATAACCCACCCACCCGAACAACCCCAGAATCACCATGATGAGGTAAATGTTGCGTTCGTAGAAGGAGCAGATCATGATGAGGATGGGCAGCACGGGAATGGCGGAAAAGATTTCCACCAGCCGCATGCCCAGCAAGTCCGCCATGCCGGAGAAATAGCCCATGAGCCCGCCCACCACCACGCCGATGAACAGGGCAATCACGGTGGAAATCAGCCCCACCGACAGCGACACCCGGCAGGCATGCAGCATGCGGCTGGCCAAATCGCAGCCGTTGGCGTCGGCCCCCATCCAGTGGCTCCGGCTTGGAACGGCGTAGGCTGTTTTCCCAAGGTCTGCCTGGATGTCTTGGGGCGAATACGGAATCGGCGCGAAAACCCCTTCCCCCTTGCCGGCCTTCTGGGTCACCCGGTAATGGCTGAAGTCGAAATTTTCAGGCGGATGCACCGGGCGCAGTGCGAAAAAAACACCCATGGCCAAGGCCGCGGCCAATGCGGCCACCTTCGCGCCGCGCCCCGCCTTGGAAAAAAAGAACAGCAAGGCCAGTGCCGCCAGCAACACCACGCCGGCCACCAACCACCCCGCATAAAAAGCCACGGTCATCTGTTCGCTGCGCACCAGGCCGTCGGCAAAATCCACCGGGGCCTGCTGCTTGGCGGCGGACCACCACACTTTCCATCCGGCGGCGGGGATGGCGGCCAGCACCAGCCACAGCCACAACCCAAGCCGCGGCAAAACCGGTGCGCGGCGGAAACAGGCCAGAACCGCCGTAAACAAGAAAGCCAAAAGCAGCACCACATCGGCCGGCCCCAAATGCGCCAGCACGGGATAGGACGTTTGACCCCCCTCATGCCACACATAAGGGAACGAGGTGGCGATGAAGGGCGAAAAAACCGCCGCCAAGGCCAGCACGCCCACCCACACCAACCCGGCCCAAGCGCCGCGCCGGCCGAAAAAACGCAAAGCCGCCGACGCCAGCCAGGAGGACGGGGCGGCGCGTTTGGCGGCCGAAGCTGGAAGAAGCAGCTCATTCATAGGAAACCCTCGGGTCGGCGACGGCATAAGCCACATCGCGGCCAATGTCGCACAAAAGCGCAATCAAGCTGCCGACCAGCACGCTGGCCATCATGAGGTCGGGGTCTTTGTTGCCGGCGGCATCCACCATCAGCTTGCCCATACCGGGAATGTCAAAAACGGTTTCCACAATGACCGCCCCGCCGATCATGGCGGGAATCAGCCCGGAGAGCATGGTGATGAGGGGCAGGGTTGAATTGCGGAAAGCGTGGCGCCAAAGCAAATCGGGCTCGCTCACCCCCTTGGCGCGCGCGGTGCGGATGTAATCCGATGACAGCGACTCCAGCATGGCTCCGCGCATGATGCGCGACAGCTGGGCAAAGCCGTGGTAAACCAGGCAGCACACCGGCAGCAGCAGGCACCAGGCCATGTCCATCAGCCAGCCGCGCCGGAAGCCCTGCGGCCCCCAGGACGGCAGGAACGCCATCATCTCATCCCCCACGCCGTGCAAATGCGACGAGGGGAAAACCCTCAGGTATTTGTCATTGGTCAGGAAATTCTGCAGCAGGATGCCCGCCACCACCGTGGGGATGGACCAGAGCGTCATGAAAAAAGCGGCGGAGCCCACATCCCAACGGCCGCCGGGACGCCGGGCGGCGTAGATGCCCGCGACAATGGCCACCGCATAGATGAGCGGCAGCGACAGGATGTTGAGCAGAAGCGAATTGGGCAGCCGCTCGGACACCAGGCTCATCACCGAACGCCCCTGCAGTGATTCCCCCAAATCGGGCCATTTCACCGTGGGTGAGGACCACAGGATGCGCGAACGGCCCTCGGTTTCGCCACGGTAATAGGCGACAAATTGGGTTTGCGCCTCGGCCAGGCCGTAATTCGCCTCGATGTTGCGCAGTTTGGCCGCCTCGTCTTCCGGCAGCATTGGCTTGACATCCATGAGGTGAAGCAGCGCCAGGTTGTCGGCGGGCTTGGCCAGCGCAAGGGCGAATTTCTCGCCGGCTTCCCGGGGTGACAGGTCGGCATAGGCGGCGGTGGCCAAAGCGGCGGCGGTGGCGTTGTCCAGCGCCTTGGGGTCCGCCGCCATGGGCAGGGACGCGAGTTGCGATTGGACCGCCTGCCGGTCTGCCGCCGGCCACTGGCGGGAATGCGACAAATTGAATCCCACCGGCGAAATCTGGTTGACCCACCACAGGTACTGGGCGGCCACCGGCAGGTCCAAACGGTAGCGGCGCTTGGTGCGCTCGATCTGCTTCTTGGCTTCCATGCCCTGGGTCATGGCGCCATTTTCACGGATCTTCATGTTGCCCAAGCCGCCCGGCGAAGCCGCCATCACGAAGAACACAACCGCCGTCACGCCGATAAGCGTGGGGACAAGCAGAAACAGGCGTCGGAGGATGTAGGAAAACATGGGTTATTTGTTCTTCTGCAACTCCTTGGGCACATACCAATAGCCGTAGTTGTAGAAACCAACCTTGGGCTCCACCACCCCTTTGAAGCGCCGGTTGATGAGCGACATCGTTTCGCGGGTGAACAGGAAGGCGTAGGGCTGGTCCTCGTGCAGGATGCGGTGGC
>CANIYR010000157.1 GCA_947471825.1 Phycisphaeraceae bacterium
AATGCGGTGCCCGAGGATCTCGGGATGGTGGGGGACGGTTTTCGACGCATTTTCAAACGCCGCCCAATCCCGCTTGGCCCATGCGGCCGCCGCGTCTTTTGCCGACGGATTGCTAGCGGCCTCCAAAGGCAGGTTGATGGGCAATCCGATTTCATCAAGGGGGGATTTGGATTTGGCAAAGTCGGCCAGTGCGGCTTTGATCCGCTGCGCCTCGTCCGGCAGCAGTCCGGCCGCGGTCGCTTCGCGCAGGGCCGCCGCGCGCTCCTCGGGAGGCAATGCCAGGCATGCGACATAGGTGCGTTGGGCGGACACGGGAGTCCGGCGCAGCATGGCCATCGCTTCTGCCCTTGCCGCTTCATAAGAGCCCATGGCATGCAGCGCATCGGCGAGTTTGGGCAGGCCCACGAGAGGATCAAGCGACCTGAAGGCCTGCTCGGCATCCCTGAATCGTCCATGGCGCATGGCCAGTTCGCCCGAAAGTTCGGTCATTGCCGGGCCTTTTATGCCGCGCAGGTGCGCCGCGACGGTTTCCTCGGCGCAGCCCATATCCATCAGGATTTTTGCCAGAAGCAGATGGTCTTCAGCCCGTGATGCGTCAAGCGTCAGGGCGGCGTTGAGAAGTTCCACCGAAGCACCCATGTTGCCGCAACGCAGGTGCGAAATGGCCGCTGCGTGCAGCAAGGCCGGCGTCACCAGTGCGTCATTCGCGCTTCCTTGCATGATTTGCCGGATGTCGGTCCGCATCGACTGGTCAAAACTTCCCGCGGCTTTTTCGTAGTGGCCGCCCATGAACAATTTTTGCGCCTCCAGCACCAGGCATTTCGGCGCAAAATCCGGGTGGTTTTTCAGGAGGTTGATGTTGGACTGCGCATCGGCGCGCAACTGATCGCTTTCCTTGCCTTGGCGCATGTGGGCCATGCTGAGTTGATCGCGCGCCTGGAGGTAGAGCAGCAACGGGCGATTGGCTTCGAAAACCATGCGTTCCGCCACCGTCAGGCGCGATCCGGGGGCAAGCGCTTTATGGAAGGTTTTGTTGCTTGATTCATAGTCCCCCGCAAAGGATTGCGCGCTTCCGAGCGCCAGTAGGCAAAGGGTGGATTTGGGCGAGGCGGCGACCGCCTGTGCGGCCAGATGGATCGCCTGCTGCTGGCCTTCGGTGCGGCCCGGTTCATTTGCCGTCCCCGGGTCAGTGAGCGATATGCATGCCAGATGGCAAAGCAGTTGCAGATCCAGCGGTTCCACGGGTGCCTGGCGGTTGCGCACCAGCGCGACGGCGCTGCGGACCAACGGGGCGGCGGGCTGCCCGGAGATCGGTGCGCAGAAGACCGCCACCTGCGCGGCCATGACGGCCAGTTTGGGGTCCGCCGGGTGGGCGGCCCGTGCTTTCTCCAGAATGGAGGCGGCCTCGGCGGCCAGGCGTTGCGCCACGGGTCCAAGGCGTTGCGCCTCGGGCAGCACGAGGATCTCTTGCATACGCAGCAATCCCAGGTGCCTTGCGCCGACCGGATTGTTCGGATCGGCCTTGCATGCGTCCTCCAAGTCGGCTTTGGCCAGAGCCAGCCAGGCGCGCTTGTCCTTGGCGGCCATGACGACCTTGGGGTGGACCAAGGCCTTCAGCCGCATGACACCCCGGTAGAGTTGCGACGCCGTGTGTCCGGGGCGGGCCTTGAAGTCATTGTCAGCGGTGTCAATCAGTCCGATGTACAGGCCCAATTCCTGCGACTCGTCAGCCAGCAGCAGCATGTGGCTGTAATAACGGCTCAACACACCGGGATCTTGGCTGGTGAGCGCCTCGTGTCGGCAGGCGATGTTGTGCTGCTGTATCCAGGCGTAGGCGTCGCCGTAGGTGGGGGTCGCCAGCTGAAGGGTCAGATTCCTGTATTTTTCCAACGCCGACCGGTTTGACAAATCCTGTTGCAGGGCAAGGCCGTACTGGTTGCACGCCCTGACATAGGCATTGTCGGCGCCGACGGTGTCGCCGGCGTCAAACAGGGCAGATGCCAGCGCCGCTTCGCGATCGCCGCGGGCCTCGCGGGCCGCCGCGGTTTTGTGATGTTTCCACCACCACAGTCCGCCGCCAACGCCGCCCACCAAGGTGGCAGCCAAGAAAAGGGTCAGCGCAAATTTGGTGTTGATCCGGGTCGACATGTTTGAAGAGTGGTGTTGCCCGCGGTTTATTCGGAGGCGCGGTAGCGGAAGCGAAAAAATGCCTTGCGACAACGACGAAGGATAACGTCAAGGAGTTTTTGGTGGCGGCCAAGACGGCAGGCATTCCATGACCAAAGGCAGGGCGGTGGCCAGGAAATCCCCTGCGGCAACCACCGCTTTGGCGGAACTCCCCACGCCTTGGAATTCCACCTCCATCTTGCAGTGGTAACCGCAGCGGTCGGCCAAGTCGAAGCCCTGCAGGCGGACCGCGTTGGGGCTGGCCAGGAATTTTCCATTGGCGGAGAAAAAATAAATCACAGACGATTCGCCACCTTGGTTCTTGGCATAACGGAACAGGGTGGCATTGAGGCGTTTTGACCCGATTTGCAAGGGAATTTCCGCCACTTCCAGCGGCTTGGCACCCGCGGCCACAAAGCAGCGGTCCGGCACATGGGGCACGGTGTCAACCCCGCCGGTGTAATAGGCCAGATGCAGGCGCACGCTCTGCCCGGTCCCGTTTTCATACCACCGGGTGAGGTATTCGCGCGTGCCCAAGGCGCGCTCCACCTCGGCGGATTCCGGCGGTTCTTCACGCGTCATCTTCCAGGACCCCAGGGTTTGCGCCAAGGTGTGCAGATCGCGGCGCAGCGGCAGCGGCTCCTTGATGAGCACGGTTCGGGTGGCGATGATGACCGCATGTTGGCCGGCAAGGCCGGCGCCCAGGCAGCCCAAGGCCAGCCCGGTGGCCAGGGGCAGGTGCGGGAGATTTTTTGCCAAACGCCGGATGAGCGGAACGGCAGCGACCGCAAGCAGGGCCAAAGCCGACAGGGTGCAGGCCACGGCGGCGAGTGTGGACAATCCGGCCAAGGCCGGCAATTTCAAACCCGTCAGCCAGAGGCCTGTTCCGGCGCCGGCCAGGCCTGCGCCAAGGGCGGCGCCCCGCCAAACCGCGGTCCGCGGTCGGCCGCCCGTGGGCGCATCCGCTGGCGCGGCTTTTGGGGGCGGAAAGGGAGCCTTGGCGCCGTCATCGACATGGATCACCAATTTTTCCATGACCCAAGCGGATGCCAAGAGCAGGCCGCCGGCGGGCAGCAGCATCAACAGGCCGACCAAAATATGGAAATCCCCTTTGACAAGCTCCGGATTGACGAGCGTGAGCAGGCCCAGCACCGTGACCCTGCCGATGTTCACGGCCAGCGCCACCGGTACGGCCAGCAGCGTCATGCCGACCCTTTGCCACCACAAACGCCCGGCCGGCATCCACGCCATCACAAAGCCCAATGCAACGAAAGCCATGAGCGAACGTATGCCCGAACATGCCTCCGCCACATTCAGCGGATA
>CANIYR010000158.1 GCA_947471825.1 Phycisphaeraceae bacterium
GGTGGCCCATGGCCTGGCTTCGCACGGTGTCAAGGTGGCGGGCGTTGAACTCGATCTGAAAACCATGCTGGCCCGCAAGGACAAAGTGGTGACGACCTTGGGCACCGGCATCGCCGGCCTCCTGAAGAAGAACAAGGTCACGGTGTATTCCGGCACCGCCACCATCGGGAAGGACAAGGGCGTCGCGGTGGGGGCTGAAACCATCACCGCGAAAAACATTTTGATCGCCACCGGTTCGGTGCCCTCTTCGCTGCCGGGCATCCTGTTTGGCGCCCCCGGCGTGGATTCCTCGACCGAGGCCTTGGCCTACGGTGAAGTGCCGAAGAAGCTGGCCGTCATCGGCGCCGGCGTCATCGGTTTGGAATTGGGCAGCGTGTGGCGCCGCCTGGGCGCCGAGGTGACGGTGGTCGAATACCTGCCGCGCATCCTGCCGGGCATGGACAACGAACTGGCCGCCGCCGCGCAAAAGACCTTTGAAAAGCAGGGCATCAAGTTCCGCCTGGGCTGCAAGGTGCAGGGCGTTTCGGGCGCGCCCGGGGCCATGCAGGTGCTGATCGACGGCCAGGAGCCGCAGGTGGCCGACCGCGTGCTGGTGGCCGTGGGCCGCAGGCCCAACACCGAAGGCCTGGGTCTTGAAAACATCGGCATCGTCCCCAACAAGCGCGGCCAGATTGAAGTGAGCGGCCACTACCAGACGGCGGTGCCCGGCGTGTATGCCATCGGCGATGTGATCCCCGGCCCGATGCTGGCCCACAAGGCCGAGGAAGAGGGCGTCGCCTGCGTTGAATTCATCGCCACCGGTTACGGCCATGTGGATTACAACGCCATCCCCGGCGTCGTCTACACCCACCCTGAAATCGCCAGCGTCGGCAAGACCGAAGAGCAATTGAAAGAGGCTGGCACTGCCTACACCAGCGGCAAATTCCTGTTCGCCGCCAACGGCCGGGCGCGGGCCATCGACCAGGCCGAAGGTTTCGTCAAGGTGCTGGCCGACAAAACCACCGACCGGATCCTGGGCGTCCACATCATCGGCCCCATCGCCGGCGACCTGATCGCCGAATGCTGCGTGGCCATGGCTTTCCATGCTTCGAGCGAAGACATCGCCCGCGTCTGCCATTCCCATCCGTCGCTGTCCGAGGCGGTCAAGGAGGCGGCGCTGGCCGCCCAGGGCCGCGTGATCCACATGTGAGCAGCACAGGCTTGCGCCTGTGTGCTTGCGTCTTCACTTTTCTTTCATTCACCCACAGGCTGAAGCCTGTGTTACCCCAAGGATCCCCATGCCCTCCGCAGCCGCCAGCCACATCCTCGTCAAGACCGAAGCCGAAGCCAAGGCGCTCAAGGCCGAAATAGCCGCCGGCACCAAGTTCGCCGACCTGGCCAAGAAGCACAGCTCCTGCCCCTCCGCCCGCGAAGGCGGTGCGTTGGGTGTTTTCAACCCCGGCGACATGGTGCCGGAATTCGACCGTGTGGTGTTCTCCAACATCGCCATCGGCGAATGCTCCGAGCCGGTGAAGACCCAGTTCGGCTGGCACTTGGTGGTGGTCACCATGCGCAAGTGATCGCGCCTGAATCCCATCCAAATTCCGCATCCAACGCCGCCGATTCCCGAGCGCGGCGTTTTTGCAGCATAGAATGAAGGGATGTCACACGCCTGCTGCCAGCCCAAGTCCTCCTCCGCCACCGGCATCCAATTGGGCCGCTGGTCCTGGTGGCGCGGCCCAGGGCGCGAATTGGGCTGCGTGCTCCTGGGCGGCGCGCTGCTGGTGGCCGGTTATCTGGTCGGCCACCAAGGCGGCCCCCAAGCCTTGCGCTGGTCGCTGCTGCTGGCCGCCGCCGTGCTGACCAGCCTCGGCACTTTTCCCGAAGCGTTGCAGGAAACCCTCAAACTCCGCGTCGGCGTGGATTTTTTGATGTTTGTTGCCGCCTCGGGCGCGGCGGTCCTGGGCCATCCGGAGGAGGGTGCCTTCCTGCTGTTCCTGTTTGGCGCCGGCGCGGCCGGCGAAGGGCTGGCTATGGGCCAGGCCCGCTCGGCCATCGACGCCCTGGCCAAGCTGGCGCCCCCGACCGCCCTGCGGCTCGATGACGCTGGCGCGACCACCGAGGTGCCGGTGGAGTCGCTGGCCATCGGCGACCGCGTGCTGGTGCGGCCTTTCGACCGCCTGCCAATGGACGGCACCATCGAGGACGGCCACTCCGACATTGACCAATCCGCGCTCACCGGCGAGTCGGTGCCGGTGGCCCGCGGACCCGGCGACGAAGTGTTCGCCGGCACCGTCAACGGCGGCGGCAAGCTCGTCCTGCGCGCCACCAAGGCGGCCGGCGAGACCATGCTGGCCAAGGTGGTGAAGATGGTGGAGGAGGCGCAGGCCCAGCGCAGCCCGGCCCAGCAGATGACCGACAAGATTGAAAAATTCTATGTGCCGTCGGTCTTGGGGGCGGCCTTGCTGATTGCCGTGCTGCCGCCCTTGTTCGACCATTCAGCCCTCCATGCCAACCACTCCTATTGGCAACTGTTCGCCGGCCACACCGATGCCGTGGAGAACGACACCGGCTGGTTCTACCGCGCCATGGCCTTCCTCACGGCGGCCTCGCCGTGCGCGCTGGCCATCGGCGTGCCGGCCGCGACCCTGTGCGGCATCGCCCGCGCGGCCCGGCTTGGCGTTTTGGTCAAGGGCGGCGCGCACCTGGAGACGCTTGGAAAATTGAAGGCCCTGTGCTTCGACAAAACCGGCACCCTGACCGAGGGCCGCCCGGTGGTGGTCGCCGTGCGCGGGGAAAAATGCGGACCTGCCTGCAACGCGGTCCATGCGCCCGGGTGCGTGGGCTCGCCGGAGGAGTTGCTGGCCCTGGCCGCCGCCATCGAGCAGCACGCCAACCATCCGCTTGCCGATGCCATCGTGGCGGCGGCGCGGGCGGATGCGGCCGCCGCGGCCCGCCTGTCCGGGATGTCGGCCGAAAAGGTGGAGCAGGTCCCCGGCCAGGGCATCGAAGGCACGGTGGGGGACCGGCAGGTGCTCATCGGCCGCCCGCCCAAGGGCGAGGGATGGTGGACCGACGCCGTCGAGGCCGCGCAGGTGGACGGCCAGACCGTGGTCGCCGTGAGCCTGGACGGCTCGATGGCCGGCCTGATCGGCCTGCGCGACCAGCCGCGGGCCGACAGCGCCGAGGCGGTGCGCAATTTGCGGGCCTTGGGGCTGGGCCCCCTGACCATCCTCTCCGGCGACCATGCGCGCGCGGCGGCGGCGGTGGCTGCGTTGGTGGGCATCGACAAGGTGGAGGCCGGCCTTTTGCCCCAGGACAAACTTGACCGCATCGCGGCCTTGAGCCAAAGCGACGGACCGGTGGGCATGGTCGGCGACGGCGTGAATGACGCGCCGGCCCTGGCCCGGGCGGATCTTGGCATCGCCATCGGCGCCATGGGCACGGCGGTGGCCA
>CANIYR010000159.1 GCA_947471825.1 Phycisphaeraceae bacterium
CAGCGGCCCCGAGCGCATCTGCCACGGCGATTGGCATCCCGGCAACATGATCTACAACAATGAGCATCGCATCATCGGCGTCGTGGATTACGATTCGATCCGCCTGCAGAACCCGATCCTCGATGTGGCCAATGGCGCGCTCCAGTTTTCGGCCATCGGCGGCGCCGATCCGTCGGCTTGGCCTGACCGCCTGGATACCGGCCGGTTCAAGGCCTTCCTGCGCGGTTACGCCGGCGAGATGCCGGTTTCCGAACCCAAGATCAATGCCATCCCGTGGCTGATGGCCGAGGCCATGATCGTGGAAGTGTTGCTGCCGGTCGCCGCGCGCGGCGTTTTTGCCGGCGTGCGCGGCGACATCATGCTGGAGGTCATCCGCCGCAAGGTGGATTGGATCATGTCCAACGCCAAGGAATTGAACCGGGCGACGGAGGATTCGGTTTGAGGGAGGGCCGGCTTCACTCCCCCAACACCCTCTCCATCAACTCCCGCCGCAGAATCTTCCCCGTCGGGTTCCTCGGCAACTGCTCCACCACGCGGATTTCCTTGGGCACCTTGAAGGCCGGCAACTCCTTGGCGCAGTGGGCGCGCAATTCGGTTTCCGGCGCGCTTTGGCCCTCCTTGAATTCCACGAAGGCCACCGGCACTTCGCCGCGCAGGCCGTCCTTCTTGCCGACCACCGCCGAGGCGCCGACCGCCGGGTGGTGGTTGAGCACTTCCTCGATTTCGCGCGGGAACACGTTTTCGCCGGCGACGATCAGCATTTCCTTCTTGCGGCCGGTGATGTACAGGAAATTCTCGGCGTCCACGCGGCCGATGTCGCCGGTCCTGAGGCAGCGCACAGGCTCCTTTTCGCCGGGCACTTCCAGGTAGGCGATGGCTTCCTCGGTCAGGTCCGGACGGTTCCAGTAGCCGGCCATGAGGTTGGGCCCGGCCAGCCAGATTTCGCCGTCGGCGCCGGGGCCCAGGATGCTCTTCTTGTCGTCCACGATGAAGGTGCGCACGCCCGGCAGCGGCTTGCCGACGCTGCGCGGCTTGTGCGCCCACGGGGTGGACCAGTGCGAGGCCGGGCTGGTTTCCGTGAGGCCGTAGCCCTCCAGGATGTCCTTGCCGAACAGCCGCTTGAACTCCAGCGTCACCGCCTCCGGCAGGGGCTCGGCGCCGGAGACGACGAAGCGCAAACTCTGGCCCGCCTCGACGGAGGCGTTCTTGGCGCCGAGCAACGCCGCGAACATCGAGGGCACGGCGATGAACACGTCGGCCTGCTCCTTTTCCATCAGCTCCACCAGGCGGCGCGGCACGAAGCGCGCCGTGTAGACCGCGCGCGCGCCCAAGAGCAGCGGCACCAGCGTCAGCACGGTGATGCCGAAGGCGTGGAAGTTGGGCAAAACGCCGAGGAAAGTCTTGGCTGTTTTGAGCTGCGCGTGCTCGGCCGCCCCGCGTGCGTTGGATTCCAGGTTGCCGTGGGTCAGCATCACGCCCTTGGGTAGGCCCGAAGTGCCGGAGGTGTACAGGATGACCGCCAGGTCCTGGGGCTTGGGCCGCTTGAACGGCCGCACCGGCGGACAGCCGGCGAACTTCAGTTCATCCAGCTTCACCACCCTGACCCCCGGCGGCACCATCCCTTCCCCGCCGATGTGCTCGAGCAACTTGCCGACGGTGAGCAGCGTGTCGATGCCGGAATCGGCTATCACGTGATGCAGGGCTTTTTTCTCCAGCAGGTAGTTGATCGGCACCACCGTCTTGCCGGCCTGCCAGGCGCCCAAGAGCGCCATGGGAAAGGTGACGCCGGTCGGCAGCATCAGGCCGACATTGGGCTTGCCCGTGGCCTTGCCGATGAAGTGCGCCAGATGGAAGGCGCCGCCGAACAACTTGAGCGAGGTGTGCGGCCCCTGGTCGTCGGAAACGGCGATGCGTTGGGGGTGCGTCAGGAGGTTCCACAGGATGGGGGCAAGCAAGGACATGATGGATAGGTTACCGGACCATCATGCGGCGGGCGCGGCGGCGGCCGCGCGGTCACACCCGCAACTTGGCCATGCGTTGCCACTGCGCCTTGAAGGCCGGCGCATCCAGCCCCAGTGCCGCCAGCGCCTGCGTGAGCGCGCTTTCCCATGCCGGCGTCGGGGGTGCCGGCGCGCGGCCCGGCGCACGGGCCGGCAGATGCGGCCAAGATTTGGCCTTGGCCACCAGGCTGTCGAGCAATCGCAGGTAGCGCCGCAGCGAAAGCCAGGCGAGCACGCCGCCCGGACCGTCTTCGCACAGGGCGGAATTCACCCACGGCCTGGGCGAGCCGCGAATGCCGGAACCGGAACCTTCCGCCGGGGCGGGCCTGGGCGGCATGTCCGTCGGGGCCATCGGCATGGGCATCATGCCCATGCCCGCCATCTCGATTGGCGGCATCATCGGCGCGGGCTCCATGGCCGGCATGGTGACTGGCGGCATGGCGGGCGGCATTGCCGGCGTGTCCTGCGCGGGCGGTGCCACGGGTGGCGGGTCTTCACCTTCGCGCAATTCCGCCGCGACATCCGGCGGGAAGGGTTGCAAGTAGCCATCCGGTTCGGCCAAGGGCGCATAAGGCGCGGTGCCGAACTTGCCCTTGTACAGGGCCACCCGCGCATGCAGGCTGGAGAAGGGCGATTCCTCCGGCCGCTGCCCGCCGTCCTTGGCCACCGGCAGCAAATCAATGAACGCCAAGGCACCGGCCAGCGCGCTGGCATCCTTGAGCGCGGCCAGGCGGAAGCGGCCCTTCCAGATCGTGCCTTTGTGCTTGGTTTCGCGGTTGAATTGGAAGGTGATGAGCTGCTTGAACTGCTGCAAAAACGCGGACAAACTGGCCAGCCGCAGGCGGGCCTTGGCCGGATCCACCGGCAAGGGCGGCAGCGCATTGGGATCGTTTGCATCGCCGGCCGCCACCGGGTGCGCCGCCTGCCAACGGGCCTGGGTTTCGGCTTCCGACCATTGCGCCGCCGCGCCGGGCACCCATTGCAGGATGAGGTGGAACTGATCGGCTTCGATGGAGAAGCCTTGCAACCTGACGGCGTACGCCCCGGACAGCCGGCGCAGCAGTTTGGCGACCCATTTCTTCAACTCGGCGCCCGCCAAGGCAGCCAGCCCCGGCACCACCGGGCTCCACAGGTGGAAGCACTGCAAGTCATTGGCCTGCTGGAGTTGTGTGCGGCGGGGGATGAGCATGGCGGGGGGCCGGAAAGGGCGGGTGGATTATAGGTACAGAGTTTGGTTGAGGCAAACAAGCCTGAGTCTGGCCATCCCCGGAGCGCGGGTGCCCCCACCCGCAAAAAATCCCGCCGGCTCGATGCCGGCGGGATTTTCCGTCCCTTGCACGC
>CANIYR010000160.1 GCA_947471825.1 Phycisphaeraceae bacterium
CGAACTGCTCGGCCGCGACAAGGCCAATTACCGCGCCAAGTTCGACATCGCCACCAGCCGCGCCGTCGGCCCCATCGCCCAAGTGCTGGAATATTCGGTGCCGCTGACCCGCGTGGGCGGCCGCGTACTGGCGATGAAAGGGCCGAAAGTGGCCGAGGAACTGGATGATGCCAGCGACGCCCTGCAGTTGCTGGGCACCGGCGACTTGGAGATCATCCCGGCCTGGCCGGAGGAGTACGGCAACGATTTGGTCATCGTCAGCCTGATCAAGGCCGAAGCGACCAAAAACGCCTATCCGCGCGAGGGCGGCCTCATCAAAAACGCGCCGCTGGGCTCGTTCAAGACCAAGGGTGCCGGCAAAGACGACCGCAACGAAGACCTGCTGGATTAAGCGCCGCCCCGGCCGGGGGCCTTCACCTGCTTTTGTATGACAGCCCAAACCAGCGTTTCCCGCGATAATGCGGCTCTTCCCCAATTCCACCCTTTCTTTTCCCAACCATGTCCAAGAAAACCGTCTCTTCCCTGTGCGTCGCCGGCAAAAAAATCCTCATCCGCGTGGACTTCAATGTGCCGCAGGACGACGCCGGCGTGATCACCGACGACCGCCGCATCCGCATGGCCCTGCCTTCGATCAACTCGGTGCTTGAGCGCGGCGGCGCGGTCATCCTGATGAGCCACCTGGGCCGTCCGGAAGGCAAGGGCTTCGAAGCCGCCTATTCCATGAAGCCGGTGGCCGCCGACCTGTCCAAATTGCTGGGCAAGCCCGTCATCCTGGCCGCCGACACCGCCGGCCCCGATGCCGCCGCCAAGGCCGCCGCGCTCCAGGCCGGCCAAGTGCTGCTCCTGGAAAACGTGCGCTTCAACAAGGGCGAAAAAAAGGGCGATGACGAAGCCTATGTGAGCGGCCTCTCCAATCTGGCCGACGCCTATGTGAACGACGCCTTCGGCACCTGCCACCGCACCGAAGCCTCGATGTACGCCGTGCCCAAGTCCATGAAGGCCGCCGGCAAGCCGGCCGTCACCGGCTTCCTCGTTGAAAAGGAAATCAAATTCCTCGACGGCATGCTCAAGAGCCCGGCCCGGCCGTTTGTGGCCATCGTCGGCGGCAAGAAGGTTTCCGACAAGATCGCCGTGATCGAAAACCTGCTCAAGGTGGCCGACAAGATCCTGATCGGCGGGGCCATGGCCTACACCTTCTCGCTCGCACAGGGCGGCAAGACCGGCCGCAGCCTGGTCGAGAAGGACAAGCTGGACCTGGCCCGCGAACTCTTGGCCAAGGCCAACGGCAAGATCGTGCTACCCACCGACACCCATTGCGGCGACGCCTTCAAGGCCGACTGCAACAAGGTGGTGGTCAAGGCCGGCGAGATCGGCGACGCATGGGAAGGCTTCGACATCGGCCCGGAAACCGCCAAACACTACGCCGCCATCGTGCGCGGCGCCAAGACCGTGATCTGGAACGGCCCGATGGGCGTGTTTGAAATGGAACCCTTCGCCGTCGGCACCTTGGCGGTGGCCAACGCGCTGGTGGAATGCACAAAGGGCGGCGGCATCACCGTCATCGGCGGCGGCGACTCGGCGGCGGCCATCGAGCAGTTGGGCCTGGCCGAACAGGTGAGCCATGTGTCCACCGGCGGCGGTGCCTCGCTGGAAATGCTCGAAGGCAAGGAATTCAAGAGCGTGGACATCCTGGACAACGCTTGCGGATCCTGCGGCTGCAAGTAAGGCCGGAACGGCCGGCTTGAAACAAAACACCCAACCGGAAAACGCGGCACCACGCCGCGTTTTCTTTTGGCCGGCGGGGGCCGCCGCTTCCCTACAATCCCCCCATGTCCTCCACCCCTCCCCCGCTGCCGCCCCCACGCCCGGTCATCGGCATCACCATGGGCGATCCGGCCGGCATCGGGCCGGAGGTCATCGTCAAGGCGCTGGCCGATCCGGCCGTGGCCAAGTTGGCGCGCTTTGTCATCTTCGGCTGCAACACCCACCTGGCCTGGGCGGCGGAAAAGGCCCGCATCGAACCCTTCTGGTACCGCTGCGGCCAGAATTCCGAGCGGGCCTCTTGGCGGCTGGTACACGACATCGTCTGCCTGGACGACCCCATGCCGGGCCTCCCGGGCCCCGACGACCACAAGCCCTCCCGTGCCGGCGGCTCGGCCTCGGTGCGCTGGCTGGATGCCGCCATCCTGGCCGCGCAAAAAGAAGTGGCTGAGGGCGGCATCGAGGCCATCGTCACCGCACCCATCTGCAAGGCCTCGTGGGATCTCACCGGCTTTGGCAAGTACCCCGGCCACACTGAGTTTTTGCAGGCGCGCACCAAATCCAAGCGGGCGGTCATGATGTTTGACTCCCCCACCTTGCGGGTGGTGCTGGCCACCGTGCATGAACCCCTGATGGGCCTTGGCAATTCACTGTCCATCGGCCGCGTTTACGACGCCATTGACCTGGGCCATGCCGCCTGCCGGCGTTTGGGGATTGCCAAGCCGCGCATCGGTGTTTGCGGCCTCAATCCGCACGCCGGCGAAGGCGGCCTGTTCGGTTCGGAAGAAGAACGCGTCATCATGCCGGCCATGCAAATGGCCAAAAACCACGGCATGCATGTGATGGGGCCGTTCCCCGCAGACACCCTGTTCACGCCCAAAAGCCTGCCCAAATACGACCTGATTGTGGCCATGTACCACGACCAGGGCCTGATCCCGCTCAAGATGCTGGCCTTTGACACCGCCGTCAATTTCACCCTCGGCCTGCCCTTTGTCCGCACCAGCCCGGACCACGGCACGGCTTTCGACATCGCCGGCAAAAACCTGGCGGATGCGGGGTCGATGAAAGAGGCGATCAAGCTGGCGGTGAAACTGGCAGGTGGAGGGGGGATTCAATCGTGAGCCGATCGCCCCGTTTTTTCACCGATTCCCTCCCCGCTTCCGGCACCGCCTTCTTGGACGAGGCGGAGAGCGCCCATGCAGCACGCGTGCTGCGGCTGCGGACCGGCGATTCCGTGACGCTGCTCGACGGCAAGGGTGGCATTGCCGAATCCGAAATCATCGAGGCCGCGCCCAAATCAACCCTGTGCAAGGTGCTTTCACTCCGGCATGAGGCGCCAACAACCCCGGCGATCATCGTTTACTCCGCCCTCCCCAAAGGCTGCGCCGAAGACATGGTGGACCAACTCGCGCAGTTGGGTTGCGACCGTTTTGTGCCGCTGACCTGCACCCGCAGCGTGGTGGAAGCCAAGGACAACAAAATGGACCG
>CANIYR010000161.1 GCA_947471825.1 Phycisphaeraceae bacterium
AAACTTTTGATTTTTCTGGGCGGCAAGGCTGTTTTTTTAGGCGGGACCTTCGCCTTCCCAATGTGGTATGGCATGCATTTCGGGCACTACCCATGGTGGGCCGTGCTGGTTTGCTACGGCGTTGCTTCCATCACGCTGGGGATGGTGCTTTCGGTGGTGTTCCAATTGGCCCATGCGGTCGAACACGCCGAGTTTCCGATGCCGGAAGGGAATCCTGAAACCATTGCCAGTGCTTGGGCGGTACACCAGGTTGAAAGCACCGTGGATTTCGGCCGTGGCAATCCGGTTCTCGCCTGGCTTTTGGGCGGCCTCAATTACCAGATAGAGCACCATTTGATGGCCCGCGTGTGCCACATCCATTACCCTGCCATTTCGGAGTTGGTGAAGAAGACCTGCGAGGACTTCGGCGTCACATATCGCGAGCACACAACTTTCTGGTCCGGCGTGGGATCGCACTACCGATGGCTGAGGGAAATGGGCCAAGCACCGCGGGCCTGAACGGCGCAATGAAACAAAGGCGCATGGCGGATATTACAATCCGCCATGCGCCTTTTTTCATTGCCGGTCATTGTTGCGGGTTTGGTTTGCGCGCCAATGGCCGCCAGCGCCCAAGAAACGCCAACCGGGGAAGTTCGGACCGAGCCTGCCGTGCCGGCCAAGTTTGCCTGCAAGGGAAAAAACAAGGCCGGCATCTCCACCAAGGACGGCCAGTCCATTGACGCAATGCTGATTTCGCTGGATGCCACCGGTGTGGATTACCAGGAGAAATCCCCCATTGACGGCGATGTCAAGGGCCGCGTGGCTTGGCCGTTGTTGTCGGCCGCCTCCGCCAATGCGGTCATCAAGGCGGGGGTGGATCCCCAAAGCGCGGAGCAGTTGGTGCTGGCAGGCCGCGTGCTGCAAGCGTTGCCCGATGGCGGGGCCAGGGAGGCTGACAAGTGGTACGCGCTGGCCTTGAAGGCCGATCCGGCGTGCAAGGCGCAGGTGGAAGCTGCCCGCAAGGCGCCGCCGCCGTTTCCACCGGCATTGGAAACGGGCAAAGTCACACGGGGATTGGCCAAAAACAATCCGGAGGCGTGGCAAGCCGAAAGCGGCGGTTCGATGCGGTCGGCGGTGGGGGAGGCGGTGGGAATGACCAATCAGGCCTTGGCAGCCTGCAAAATAAGCATGTCGATGAATCAGAACAATTTGTTTGTCCTGTATTCCGACCTGCCCGAGGCCGACACCAAAAAGTGGGCCGGCCGGTTCAACAGCATTTATGCGGGTATGTCCAAGGCTTTTGGATGTTCCACCGCCAACATCTGGCACGGCAAGGCGGTGGTTTTGCTGTTCAAGTCGCAGGAGGAATACGCGCGGTACCTCGCATCGGCCTTCCACGCCAACATGGCGGGGTCGGCGGGCGTGTGCGTCAGCCGCAGCGACGGCATGGTGTTCATCGCCATGTTCCAGGACGCCCGAAATCCGGATTTGGAATATGTGCTTTACCATGAATTCGCCCACGGCTTCCTCCACCGTTACAACGCCCGCACGCCGGTCCAGAGCTGGGCCAATGAGGGGCTTGCCGAGTTCATGGCCAGCCGCTTCACCCATGCCAATCATTCGGAAACGCAGCGCGTGCAAAATTCCGTGGATGCATTGAAAAAAGAGGGTTCGTTCGAGGATTTCTTTGCCGCCCAAAACATCCAAGGCAAGCATTACGGCGTTGCCGGTGACATCACCCGCATGTTGGTGGAGTGCAGTCCGCAGCGTTACGGCGCGTTCCTGGGCTGGCTAAAGCAGGGAGCCAACGCCGACACTGCGCTTACGAACAGTTACGGCATCACGGCCGAGGGATTGGTCGAGGCGTACGGCAAACGGATCGGCGCCAAGGGGCTCAGGTCGCACTAACCTTGGGTTTTTCGGGCTTCTCCCCGCCGCGCCGCGCCTTGAAAAAAGCCTGCAACGCCGCGGCGCTTTCATGCGCCAGAATGCCGCCGGTGTGAGCCACCCGGTGGTTGAATCGCGGTTCGGAAAGCAATTGGTGCAAGGTTTGCGCGCAGCCCATTTTGGCATCCGGGGCGCCCCATACGCAGCGGGCCAGGCGGGCGTTGACCATCAGGCCGGCGCACATCGGGCAGGGTTCCAGTGTCACCGCCACTTCACAGCCATCCAACCGCCAAGAACCGATTTTCCGGGCGGCTTCGCGCATGGCGATCAACTCCGCATGGGCGGCGGGGTCGGCGGTGGATTCGCGCAGGTTGTGGGCTGCGGCCAACACTTCAAATCCGCCGTCCGCCAGCGGCCGGTACACCACGGCTCCGACCGGCACTTCACCCATCTCCGAAGCCAGCCGCGCCTGCACCAAAGCCAGGCGCATCACTGCTTCGTCGCGTGCGAAAGGATCTTTTGCCGGGGCCATGGTGGCGGCTTCCCCGCTCACGGGGCTTCCTCCCACAACAAACCGTCGGACTTCGGCTTTTTGTTTTTTTTGCTCGGTGGGAAAACCTGCCAGTCTCCGGAGTCTTCGGGTGTTTCGAGGCCGGGTTGGCGTTCCAAGGGCAGTGAGTTCCGGAGCAAAGCTTCGTCATCGGATGTGTCCGCATCCGGACGAAGTCCGGACAGGGATTCAGCCAGATTCCGGCTGTCTTCACGGGATACAACCGGATGAAGCATCAGATCAGTGCCCGCATTTTCCATCCGCGCGGCCAGGTATTCCCCGTCATGCCCTGCCGTGACATTATTGGCGGCCGAATGGATGTCATCGGATGCCATCACATGGTTGATGGCATGTTCGGTGAGATCCAGTGATTCGGAATGGCCGGCGCCCCCATCCGCATCGGACTGTTCCTCATCCGGCTTTGGGTGGATGACGGATGCGAAGGAATCCGTGCCATACCTTGCGGCTTCCTCGGCGATTTCACTTGTGTAAACCGAATGCGCGGCATGTTCTTCTATTTTCGGCGCCAAGGGCGCGTCTTGGGCAAGGGACACGCATGTCTGTTCGGCTGCCGGCTTGGGCGGCAGGATGGCCAGCGGCGTGATGGCGCCAACCACGCGCTGTCCTTGGCGCACAAGCACCTGATCCAATGCGACGGGCAAATAAAGCTCCGCGGTCGAACCCAGCTTCATGATGCCCAGCTTGGATCCGCGCTGGACAATCTGACCTTCATGCAGCGCGCAAAACACGGTGCGGGCAAGAAGTCCGGCGATCTGGCGCACGGCAAGGATGGGCATTTTGTGGGTC
>CANIYR010000162.1 GCA_947471825.1 Phycisphaeraceae bacterium
AGGCTCCAGGTGGGCCTCGATCTTGGCGGCGTAGTTTTCCAGGAAGGCCGCAAAGGTGGCGCGCGGCAGGGTCAGCATCGTTTCAAAGGCGGCGGATGCGGCGTCGAGGGCGCCATCCAAATCGCTCCAGGGCGACAGCGGATAGGCATCGCCGGGAATGGCGGCGCGGGTGTTGGGGTTGAGGGCCGTGAAAGACTCCGAAGCCGCCGAAGCGCGGAAAGTGCCGTTGATCAGGATGGGTTGCATGGGAGGAAAGGATATTCGCCTTTTGCTTATTGTGTACAAAAATCAATGTGCGCCTATTGGGTCTGTGCCCAACTTTCCAGAGACCGGAAACGCCCGCCCAAGCCAGCGCCTTGGCCATCCACGCCGGCGGTCATTTCGCCGGCGCGTCATTCCCGGGATCCGGTACCCAGATCAGCCGCTTGATGGCGGCGGCGCCCCACGGTGCCAAAGCGATTTCGGCGACCACCTGCCTGCCGTCGGGGCACCGTCGGGCCGCGAGCGCGGGCGGATCGCCTCTTCCCATTGTTGGCCTTCGCCCTCTTGGACGAAATCAAGCCGTGCCTGGCGACGGCCCGGTGATTGTCATGCGCGGGCACCCCAACCTGTTTTCAGCTTTCGACCCGAAAGCCGCCCCCCTACATCTCCCCAAAACTCACCCCCACCGCCTTCGCCGCCGCCAAAAGCGGATGATCCAGCGGAATCATCCGCTGCTTGTGGGCCACCTCCAGAATCGGGATGCTGGTCAATTCCCCCTTCTGCCGCACCACCATCCGGTCGAACTGGCCGGCCAGGATCAGGTTGACGGCCGCATGGCCGAAGGCGGTGCCGAGGATCCGGTCTTCAGCCACCGGGGTGCCGCCGCGCTGCACGTAGCCCAGCACGGTGGCGCGGGCCTCGATGCCGGTCATCGCCTCCAGCTGCTCGGCCAATTGCTCGGACACGCCGCCCAGGCGCACCGGGTCGGGGCTGGACGGGTCCAGGCGGCGGATGGTTTGCAGGCCGCCGGCCGGTTTGGCGCCCTCGCCGACCGCGATGATGGTGTAGCCCTTGCCCTTGGCGTGGCGCGAGCGGATCTTGTCGGCAACGGCTTCCACGCGGTAGGGGATCTCGGGGATCAGGATCACATCCGCGCCCGAGGCCACGCCCGCGTGGAGCGCGATCCAGCCGGCGTTGCGGCCCATCAGTTCCACCAGCATCACGCGGTGGTGGCTGGAGGCGGTGGTGTGCACGCGGTCGAGCGCCTCGGCGCCCACATGCACGGCGGTCGAAAAGCCGAAGGTGATGTCGGTGCCCATGAGGTCGTTGTCAATGGTCTTGGGCACGCCCACGCAGCGCACGCCGCGGGCGATGAACTGCGCGGCGGCCGACATCGAGCCGTCGCCGCCGATGACCACCAAGGCTTCGATGTTGTGGCGGGCCAGGGTGGCCATGCAGTCGTCGCGGCGGTCGGCGAACACCAGTTTGCCGTCGGCGCCCTTCACCGCCAGCTTGGACGGGTTGCACTTGTTGTGCGAACCCAAAATGGTGCCGCCGCGGGTCAGGATGTTCGACACATCCCCCAGGGCCAGCGGCCGCACATGGTCCTCGACCAGGCCCATGAAACCGTTCTCGATGCCGAAGACCTGGATGCCGACGCCGGCGGCGGATTTCACCACCGAACGGATGACCGCGTTGAGGCCGGGGCAATCGCCGCCGGCGGTGAGCACGCCGATGCGCTGGGGGGTTGTGTGCATGCGGCGAGTTTAGCATGACCCAATGAGCAGCAGACAGGGGCGCCCCGGCCTGCGGACGGCCCCTTTGAACCCAACCATCTATCTATATTTTCAGATGCGTAAAAAAAGCGCATGAGCCTTTCAAACAAGCCTTAAATGCCGTTTTCTTTTCCCGTCACCCTTGTTGGGAAGTAAAAAACCCCGGGTATACTGCCGCCCTTACGCACCCATCACCCCCTTCTGGAGCCCCCATGTCCGATTCCCTGCTGCGTCGCAAAACCTACGGCAATATCGTTGAAACCGTGTTCGACACGCCCTTGGTCAAATTGAATCGCATCGCCCCGGCCGGCTCCAATGTGCTGATCAAGCTGGAATTCTTCAACCCGATGTCGTCGGTCAAGGACCGCATCGGCCGCGCCATGATCGAAGACGCGGAAAAGAGCGGCAAACTCACCAAGAACACCCACATCATCGAGCCCACCTCCGGCAACACCGGCATCGCGCTGGCCTTCGTGTGCGCGGCCAAGGGCTACAAGCTGACCCTGACCATGCCGGAAACCATGAGCGTCGAGCGCCGCGCCCTGCTCAAGGGCCTGGGCGCCAACCTGGTGCTCACCCCCGCCGCCGAAGGCATGAAGGGCGCCATCGCCCGGGCCCTGGCCATGGCCGCCGAAGATGCAAACGCCTGGGTGCCCCAGCAGTTTGAAAACCCGGCCAACCCGGCCGTGCACTACCGCACCACCGGCCCGGAAATCTGGGCCGACACCCAGGGCAAGGTTGACATTTTGGTGGCCGGCGTCGGCACCGGCGGCACCATCTCGGGCGCCGGCCGCTTCCTCAAGGAACGCAACCCCGGCCTGCAGATTTTCGCGGTCGAGCCCGAAGCCTCGCCGGTCATCTCCGGCGGCGCCCCCGGCCCGCACAAGATCCAGGGCATCGGCGCCGGCTTCATCCCCAAGAACCTCGACACCAGCCTGCTCACCGGCGTGGAAAAGGTCAGCAACGACGACGCCTTCGCCTGGGCGCGCCGCCTGGCCAAGGAAGAGGGCATCTTCGGCGGCATCTCCTCGGGCGGCAATGTCTGCGCCGCCGTGCGCGTGGCGGCCGCCAACCCGGGCAAGACGGTGGTGACGGTGGCCTGCTCGTTTGGCGAGCGCTACCTGTCCACGCCGCTCTTCCAGGAAGCCTGATTTCCCGCCATCGTGTGAAAAAGAAACCCCGGCTCCGGCCGGGGTTTTGCTTTTTCGGGCATGAAGGGCAAAAAGGCCCCGCCCAAAACAACGGCTTTCTTTGGCGGCGGGCCGTCAGCGCGACGCACCCAAATCAAACGCCACCGCCTCGGCACCTTCCACCTCCACCCACAACTGCGCGCCGGCGGCCGGCGGGGCGGCAACTTCCACATGGCCGTGGAAGTGGTCTTCTTCCGTCGCCAACTTGGCCTTGACGCTGCCGGCGCCGTCCTTGGCGCCAATCCAGGCGCGCACGGCCGGCGCGGCCC
>CANIYR010000163.1 GCA_947471825.1 Phycisphaeraceae bacterium
ACGCGGTATTCGTGGTTTTTGATTTCTTTGGGGATGCCGAGGGTGAGCATGGGAGCTTATTTCTTTGGTAAATGCGCGGGTTTTTTGCAGGGTCACCACAACATGTATTTATGATAACTTTTTTGAATCACCTGCTGCGTGATGCCAGCCACTTCGTGATGGCCTGCCGCTGGGTGTCCCAGCTTGACGACACCCGGGCTTGCAAAAAGGCGGCGTAAGTCGCCTCCAGCGTCCGATCCAACTCGCGGATGAACAGGATGCGGGCGTCGGCCAGCTCGCGGTCGGAATCGGCCGTTTCCACCGCCGGCAACTGGCAGCCGGAGACGGCCATTTGGTCGCCCTGCAGGGTCAGTTCAAAACCGTTCTCGCCATTGGAGAGCATCAGCCCCAACTTGCGCGGCCACTTGCCGGTGGCCAGCGCCTTGCCGCATTCGGGCACGCCCAGCGGGCTGCCGCCCTCGTCGCCGGTTTCGCCGCCGCCCTGGCGCAGGGTGGTCTTGCCGGTGATGGCCCAAGCGCAGTCGAGGTCGAGTGATTTCCACGGCGTCACATTCACATCGCCGATGGCGTAGGCGTCCGGCGTTTCTATGGCGCCGATCTGCGACTTCCACAGGAGCCACATCAGGAACTCGTTGCCGAGGAAGTCGCGCAGGTCCTTGGCCTTGGCCACCCAGGGGATGCCGGGGATGTTGTGGTCCTGGCCGGGGCCGGTGTCCTCTTCGCGCGGGCCGGCCGGCGGCGGGGTGAAGGGGCTGGGGCGCAGGTCTTCAAAAGTGCGCACCGAGCCGCCGCTGGCGGACATCATCTCGGCGGCGGCCGCGCCGGCCGACAGAGGCTGGAGCTTGACCGAGAAGGCCTCGCGCATTTTCTTCGCCAGCTCTTCGACGACCGCGGTGCTGCCGGCGGCGCAGTACATCAGTTGCTTTTCCAGATCCCACAAAATGGGCACCAGTTTGCTGCGGCGGTATTGGCCATTGACCAATTTCTCCTCCATCTCGCGGGCGGCCAGATCCTTGGCGTCGGCCTTGTCGGCGCGGGTGGCGAAGCCCTTGGCGCTGGCGGCCACCGCCGATTGTTCGTGGATCAGGCGCAGGGCCTTTTTCATGTCGCCGGGCACCTGGTGCGAATCCACCCGCAGGGCGAAATGGGCCACCGGGCCGTAGCCGTTCTTCTCGTAGGAAAACTGGGTGTCAAGCAGGTGGACGCCGGTCGCGAAGCCGGACTCCAAGACGCCCACGCGCGGGGCGGGCGACTCCACGAAGGCGTGGTCGGAGAGGATGCCAAGGAAGGCGTCGTCCACCTCGGCGGGGGCGTCGCCGGAAACGCGCAGGCGGGTGTAGGAGACGCGGCCGGAGAGGAAGGGCATGGGAGAGGGGAAGAAGAGAAGGGAGAATGAAGAAATGAGGGAGAAGCGAAGCGGGGCGCGGGATTTGGTTTTCATCCCGAAGGGATGACAGCGAGTAACCGGGGGTTGAGCGAAGCGACACCCCCGGAAGGGAGGAGATGGGTTTGCACCCCGCAGGGGTGCCAGCAAGTCCGTCCGGCGCTGGCACCCCTCCGGGGTGCTGGATGAGGGAGACGCTTTCCGGCAGTGTCGCGTGCTGCGCACGCTCAACTGCCGGCTACTTTATGTCAAGCCTCCGGCTTGGGGGTAGGGGCCTCGGCTGCCGCCTTCGGCCCGAACTGCACGGCCAGGAAGGCGACCGCCAGAACGCCGGCGCAAGGGAGAATGAGCCAAGGGTGGTTGAGGACAAAAACGCCCCAGGCCAGCGGGTAGGAGAGGAGGGCGGCCAGGGCGAACACCCAGGTTTTGAACCTCTCGCGCACCGGGGCGCGGGTGGGGATCATTTTCAGGAGGACGTAGGCGGGGAGGGCGGTGCCGTAGAGGAGGAGGAAGAAGCGGTAGGCGGCTTCGCCCGGAACGCTGCCGCCGTCGCACCCGTCGATGCACGGCATTATTCCCAGCAGCAAGGCAATGATGCAAAAAATGCCAGCCAACAAACTGATCTTGCCGTTGCGGACCCCCGGTGCTGCCAGCTCCAGATTGTGCCACGCCAGCGTGAGGCCGATTTGAACCGGCAAATGCGCCATCAAGATGCCGCGCCATGGGGCAGCCACAAACACTTGGTAGGGCTTCCATTCAAAAAGCGGCAGCGTGTGCGCGTATTGAACCGTGAAAAAAATCATCGCAAAAAACACCACCCCGAACCCCAGCCCAAACGCCCATCTTCCGGTGTTCTTTTCCGTCTCCGCCCGCGCCTTCAAAAAGGTGAGGTCAAGATACGGGCACAGCGCAAAACCCAACGCCGAGGCCGGGATGAACGCCCACAACCCCGGCTTTCCCAAGCGGCCGATTTCCCAGGTTGCGCCCGTCCATGCGCCGGGCGTCTGGGTGCCCTTGGCGAACATCGCCATCGACAACCCCCACACCAGCGCCGAGGCGAGCCACATCCCCTTGACGCCCCAGAATTTTTTCGCGATCAAACAGGCACCCACCGTCAGCACCACGATGCCCACCGACCAATGGCCCAAGAGCGCCGGCAGCAACCACGCCACCACGAACAAATGGAACGCCATCGTCACCATGCTGAACCACGCGCACGCCGTCCTGTGCTTTTCCAAAATCGAACGCGCCCGCTCCGGCGTCAGCACAAACCCCATCGCCGCCGCGCCCACGACATTGGGCACGGCAAAGGCCACGAAGCCCCACAGACCGTAGTCGCGCAGTACAAGCGCGGGAAACAGCATGCCGATCACCCAGGTCCACGAAGTGCCGAGGTAGGTGGCAAAGCCGAGCGCCGCGCGCGGGCCGGAGTGAAGGGTGGAGGGAGTGGCGGTGCTCATTTACCCCAACTCCTTCTTCCCCCGCTTCGCCTCGGTCTTGGCCTTGCGCGCGCGCAGCAGCGCCTTGGGCGCCACATGGAAGGTGGCCACGCACTCGCCGACCTTGCGTTCCTTGTCGCCCTTGCGCACCACCGCCTGGAAGATTTCAAGGTCGGCCGTCACGTTGAATTCCAATTGGGTCTTGCGCAGTTCGTCCACATCCTCGCGCGGTTTCACGCGGTAGATGGCCGGACCTAGGCACGGGCGGCGGAATTTGTAATGCAGTTCCTTGCAGACCACGGTGTAGTCGGCGCCGACTTTTTCAAAGATGAACATGCCGCCGGCCACTTCGCTGTTGGCCAAT
>CANIYR010000164.1 GCA_947471825.1 Phycisphaeraceae bacterium
CAACTGGGCGGCACGCCACCGGCGCTCGCCGGCCACGATCTCGTACGGGGTGGTGCCACCCGGCGTGGGCCGCACCACCAAGGGCTGCATCACGCCTTCGCGCTTGATGGAGTCCGCCAGGGTTTGCAAAGCGGCGTCGGCAAAACGCTGGCGCGGTTGGTGCCCATTGGGGCGCAAACTGGCCACAGGCAGCTCGGTGGGAGGGCCTGAGGCGACTTGAGCGGCCACTTGGGGTGTTTCACGTGGAACAATCAGGGCTGGAGTCGGCGCAGTAGAGGGTTTGACGGGTGTTTTGGCGGATGTTCCATGTGGAACCTTGGCTGCCGCCGGGGCTACAACCGATGGAGTGGTCGTGGCAATCGGCTGAGCCTCGGGTGGCTTGGCAGGAATGACTGCGCCTGGCACCTTGACTGGCAGCGGCTTGGTACCAATCAGAATGCTGAGACCCTTACCCAAACGGGGTTGATTTTTAGCTGTGGCCATGGCATGTCCTTTTGAAAGAGGAGAGGAGGCGAGAGGATACCACACCGCGAACACCATTCAATCGGCTACCCACGCTATTTTATCAATGTTCGTATTTTATTCGCATCAATGACACAGCCCTTCTCTCCACCACTTTCCAACGGTTTATCTACCTATTACGCACGATTCTTGGGATTTTCATCAAAAATAGGTGAATTGTTGCAAAGTGGGGTAAAGTGGGGTAACATCCCACGCGTCCCCTGAACGGTGTTCCCGACCATGATCTTCACCGGCACCTACGAGCATGCGATTGACAGCAAAGGACGCCTGGCCATCCCGGCCGGCATCCGTGGTCAAATTCAGCGTGGCGCAGGCGTGGTGGAGGGGCAGTCGGTGCAACTGTTCGTGGTGCCTGGCGACGACGGACAACACCTGTGTGTTTACACGCAGGATGTGTTTGAGAAGCGCGCGGGCGAGCTGGAGCAATCCAGCATGGCGGCCGAAGAGTTGCTGGCTTACGAGGAAATCTTCCATGCATCCACCCGCCAGGTGGAACTCGACACGCAAGGACGCGTGCAGATGCCCAAGGATCTTCTCGAACAAGCCGGCCTCGGCAGCGAAGTGGTCATTTTGGGCGTGAAGGATCACCTCAAGGTGCGCGACCGCAAGGCATGGGAATTGAGGAAGCAGGCGCTGTTCCAAAAGAACCCCGGCATCCTGATGAACCCGCGCCTAGCCGCGAAAAAAGACTGAAAAAACGCCGCAGGATGCGGCCGCAAGCGCAGCGGGGAAAGGCTTCCCCAGGGAATTCGGCAAGGATGCCGGCGGGAAAGCAAGGAAGCTTGCCCAAGGCCAGGATGGCCGCAAACACCTGCAAGGATGCAGGAACAACAACGCGGTGCCGCTTTCGGGCGGTCACCGCGTCAACGGTTGGCAGGGCGGCAGGATGCCGTTCATTGCGTGGCAGGTTCTTCACTACCGGACCAATCTTCATGGACGAAGACCGGTGGGTGTCGGGTGCAGCCGACGAACCTTCCCGTGGTGACTCTGCCGGCTTGGATTTTCCCCCATCGGCGGGGGCGGTGCGACGGCTGAAAGTTGTTCGAGCTTTGTCCACGCCCTTTCCGGAAAAAGCCTGTTGAAAAAGCCCCGGATCACCCGGGGCTTTTTCATGATGCAGGACGGGGCGCTCAGTTGTTGCCGGGCAGCAGCAGGTACATCTCGCCGGGATCCATTTGCAGGTAAATTTTGTCGGTGTCGGTTGGCGTGCCGTGGTTGACCTGCAGGCGCTCCAACTTGACCGACTTGCCGCTGACGGTGATGCGCGACACATTGACGAAATGCACGTCTTTTTTGCCGCCCCATTCCTTGGGGATTTCCCATGAACGCGCGGTGGTGTATCCCTTGATGCTGTAGGCCATGATGCCGCGCGGCCACCACGGCATCGTGCAGAAGCAATCGCCGCCGTCGTAGAGTTTGGACCACTCGAGCTTGGTCAGTTTCCTGCCCTCCTCCGGCGTGCCGATTTTTTTCGCGCGCACCATGTTGGCGTACATGAGCGGCAGTGCCTTGAAGGCCAGTTGCTCGCGCACGCCGACCCAGTCGTATTCCTCGCCTTTGAGCTTGTCCATCACATCCATCTGCGAGCCGCAGTACAGGCGGGAGGGGATGCCCTTGGCCGGCGGGGTGTAGTTGAAGGCCATGGGCTGCAGGCCGGTGAAAGGATCCACACGGCCGTTGGTGCTCTGGTCGCACACCACGTCGATCTGGTGGTCGCGGAAATAGCGCAAGGTCTTGCGCTGGGCGGCGGCCTCCTGCGCATGGGTGTAGCCGGAGGCCGGGCTGATGCCGCCCGATGACGGCTCGTCGTCGGAGGGCAGGATTGGCGTGTTGGCGATGCTGGCCGGCTCGGCGGACTCCAGGGGGCGGGTGTTGAAGCCGTCGATGCAGATCGTGTGGCAATTTTTGCCAAGCTCGGGGAGCATTTTGAGCAGCGCGTCAATGCGTTTTTTGGCGAGGCCCGTTTCCCATTCCTTGGCGTAGCTGAGCCGGTAGGCCTGTTCGCCGCCAATGAGATCGCCCTTGACCTTGGTGCCGTCCTTGTTTTTGGCCACCACGCCTTTTTCCAGATAGAGGTCCCACGCCGGGCTGTTCTCGTAGGCGTCCGACATGTTGACCTGCAGGCTGACGATGGTGTGGTATTTGGTGCGCGCCTCGGTGATCAGCCAGCGCAGGCTGTCCAGCGCGGTCTTGTCATCCGGGCGCTTGAGGTGATGGTTCACCTCGCTCCAGTCCGGGCTTTTGGAATCGCTGCCGATGGATTGCCAGCCGACCAAGTAGACGATCTTGGGCGCGCCGGCGGTGTTGCCGTCGAGCCGCTGGATCACCTTGAGCGCCTGCTCGAACTTCATGTTCACCTTGCACTCGTTCTCCGGGCCTTTTTCCGCCAGCAGCAAACGCGTCACCAGGGTGCGGTCGTATTTGTGGAAATACGGCCGCTCCGGCATTTTGGTTTTGGTCCAGTCGTACGGCTTGTCGGAAGGCTGGTAATTGGCCGGCCGCGCCGCCAGTTCGGTGGCGCTGAACTCGCGCCCGCTGCGCGGCGGCTCCGCCTCGGCGGCGGGCACCACCAGGTCCTGCTCTTCGGCCGCGCGCGCGGGCGGCATGCAAAAAATGGACAGGGCCAGAATCACGGCGAAGGGGGGGAGGCGCATGGAGGGAAATA
>CANIYR010000165.1 GCA_947471825.1 Phycisphaeraceae bacterium
GACGGCCAGTTGTATTGCTCGCGTTTCGGCAGCACCTGGACCCCCGGCGGCGAGGGCGAGGTGTACGCCCTGCGCGATCCGGCGGTGTTCGCCGACCCGGCGGAAAAGGCCGCGATAGACGAGGTGCAAAAACTGCTCAAGGACGGCATGAAGGAGCGCAAGGCCGGGGATTTGCCGGCGCTTTTGGGCCACCGCGACCAGCGCGTGCGCCAGCGCGCGCAGAACGAACTGGCCAGGCGCACGGGCGGGGAAGCCGCCCTCTTGGCGCAGGCATGCGATGCCAAGTCGCCGCAACTGGCCCGCGTGCACGCGCTCTGGACGCTCTGGCAGAAGGACGCCTTTGCGCAGGCCCACGCATCCGCCGTTCCGTTTGATGCCAAGTCTGCGGAGCTCCTGCTCACCGACGCCGACCCGGTCATCCGCGTCCAGGCCGCCCGCGTCCTGGGCGACCTGCGCCACCCGGCGGCCGCCGCCTACTTGAAGCTGCTCAAGGACGGCAACGCCCAAGCCCGTTATTACGCCGCCCTGGCCTTGGGCCGCACGCGCGAAGCCTCCGCCATATCCCCGCTCTTTGAAGTGCTCAAGGACAACGCCGGCGCCGATCCGGTGCTGCGCCACGGCGCGACTTGGGCCTTGGCGCAAATATGCGAGGGCACCGACGGCGCCGCCTTGGTGAAGGCCGCCGCCACCGGCGGCGTGGACGAGCGCGTGGGCCTGATCCTGGCCCTGCGCCGCCTGCGCAGCCCGCTGTCGGCCAAGTTCGTGAGTGACGACCATCCCCAAGTGGCCGCCGAAGCCGCCCGCGCCATCTACGACTTGGATGTGCGCGCGGCCTTCCCCGCCCTGGCCGACACCCTGGGCCGCACCCTGAAGCCGGGTCAGAAGGGCGAGGCTTTCCTGCGCCGCGCCATCGAGGCCGCCGCGACCCTGGGCCGCCCGCAGGATGCGCAGGCGCTGGCGGCCGCGGCCGAGGACGAGACGCTCGGCCTGCCGTACCGCAAGTTTGCCCTGGAGTGCCTGCTCGACTGGGACAAGGACATCGCCCGCGAGCGCGTGTGGGGCCACATCGTCAATCGCAAGGGCCACTCCGCCGCTTCTGTGCAGCAGGTGGTGGCCCGCGAGGTGGGCCGCCTGCTTGGCGCATCCACCCGGCAAAAGGAATTGGCGGATTGGACCGGCAAACTGCTGGGGCGCCACCTGCCGCCGATGACCGCCGATGTCATTGCCGCCAAGGTGGCCGACGGCGCGCTTGATCCGGCCTACCGCCTGGCCATGCTCGAGCGCCTGGCGCGCGAGGCGCCGCCGCGCGTGCCCGCCTCGGCCAAGGTGCTGCTGGCTGCGGCCAAGGATGCCGATGTCCGCATCCGCGCCCGCGAACTTCTGGCCGGGGCCGACCCGGTTGCCGGCATCGCCGAATGGTTCACCGTGATGAAGTCCGGCGGCTTGGTTGAGTGCCAGGCGGCCTTGCGCGGCTTGGCCGCCTCCGACCAGCCGGCCGCCAAGGGCGAGATCGCCTGGCAGTGGCACAAGTTCGAGACCGGCACTTTGGAGCCGGCCTTGGGGCTTGACATCCTGGAGGCCGCCGCCCTTGGCGCCGATCCCGAACTCAAGGCCAAAGCGGAAGCCTACAAGGCCCGCAACCTGACCGAGCCGGGCATGGAGGGCATGCTGAAATTGCGCCCCCACGCGCTTTACTTGGCTGGCGGCGACCCTGTCCGCGGCCAGCACCATTTCCTCGACACCCCGGCCGGCAAGGCCTGCTCGGAGTGCCACAACGCCGGGGCCGATGCGAAATCTTGGGCCAGTTTCGATCCCACCCACCAGCCCGATGGCAAGGGCGGCGGTTTCCCCAACTTGGGCTTCATCGCGTCGGCCCATGCCAAGGATCCGATGTATTTGGTGCGCGCCATTTTGGACCCCAACGCCGACATCGCGCCGTCCTTCGGCAAGCCCTCGGCCATGCCGGAGGATTTCGGCTACAAACTGACACCTGTTCAGGTTCGCGACCTGGTGGCCTTCCTGCAGACCCGCACCGCCTCTTCGCAAGGCGGCGGGATGGAGGCCCATGACGGCGCCAAGCCCGCGCCCGCGGCCGAAGGCGGATCCGCCAAGACGACCGCGTTCGTCTTCATGTTCGGGATCTTGGCAATCATTCTGGTGGCGGCCGGCGTGCTATCGCTTCTCATCGAGCGCAACAAGGCCAAGCTGAGCTGATTGTTTTCGCGCCTGGAGAAGGCCTGTTGCCAATAAAATAAGCACGCTTCCGGGCAAGCCATGGTTTTCATGCGAATCCGGGATGTGGCATGGGGATTGCATTTCCATGGTTGTCGGCTGAACCGAAGGGCTTTGCAAGGCCAAACCGCCTGCCGGTTTTCTTGCGCGCGCCGGTTCCGCCACCGGCCCACACACACACACACACGTCTGCCGGTGGCATTCCCCAAGTCTCATGGATTCAACATGCATCCGTCCAATGGCCCGTTTTTTTCCGCCATCCATCCGCCGATCCCCACCGGAGAAACCGTGTGGCTGTGGTTTTTCCGCAGGCTGCGCGTTGTTTTGCGCAAGATCGGCCGGCAAATGGCCCAGGAGCAGGGGTGTGGCGGCGCCGGCCAGCGTCTGGTCGGCCAATGCACTTCCTGCGGTGCCAAGGGGTTCGACCGCTGCCGCCGTCCAAACCCCGATTTCGCCGTCTCACGCCAACCTGTTTCACTTTGTATCCTGACCCTGCTTTTCACAAACCCTTTACGGAGTTTTCATGTTCGGCGTTCTCATTGACATGGACGGCGTCATTTACCGGGGTGCCGACCCGATTCCCGGCGCCATCGAGTTTGTCAACACTTTGGTGGACAAGAAGGTGCCCTTTTTGTTCCTGACCAACAACTCGCAGCGCACCCGCCTCGACATTTCGATGAAGATCAACCGGCTCGGCTTCAAGGTCGGCCCCGAGCAGATCTACACCTGCGGCAACGCCACCGCGCGCTTTCTGGCCCGCCAGAAGCCCGGCTGCACCACCTATGTGCTGGGTGAAACCGGCCTGACCACCGCGCTGCACGCCAATGGCATTGCCATCGTGGACAAGGACCCCGATTTCGTGGTGGTCGGCGAAGGCCGCACC
>CANIYR010000166.1 GCA_947471825.1 Phycisphaeraceae bacterium
ATTGCGCACATCCACGACGCCCTTGGCAAAGTCGCGGTACTGCATCTCAACCGACACATAGGCGGCGGCCATCTGCCACTTGGCGGCCAAAAACGGCGAATCCTTGATGAAGGACAAACCGACGCCGGGGATGCTCAGAATGAACACCGTGACGAGGAAGGCCACCACCTGGTTCTGCGTGAAGCTGGAGGCGAACAGCCCGACCGCCATGTACAGACCGCCGACCAAGCCAAGCCCGAGGATGCCGGTGGCGGCCGGTCCGTAGTCGGGGTTGCCCGCGCATTCCAAGGCGATCAACTGGGCCAACAGCGGCACCGAAAGGACGGCCCAAAAGCCCATCCCGCCCAGCCACTTGCCCAGCACCACCTGGGTGTCGGTGAGCGGGCTGGTCATCAGTTTCTCAAAGGTGCCGGTGCGGAATTCCTCCGACAGCATGCGCATGGAAATGGCCGGCGCGAGGAACGGCAGGATCCACAGGGCGGCGAATTCCAAGGTCGGCCGCAGGGTGGCTTCCTCGCCGGCGTGGAAGCCCTTGACGAACCACACCGAGGTGCCGATGGAAAACACCACCAAGACCACCCAGGCGATGGGGGAGCAGAAGAGGGAGAGGAGTTCCCGGCGGAAGAGGAGGGGGATCATGTTTTCAGTTTTCCTCCAAAGAACGCTTCCCCGCCGTGCTCGCCACAAAGAAATCCTCCAGCGTCGCCGCCTCCTGCCGCAATTCCCGCAGCGGGATGCGCGCCTGTGACAGCGCCTCGCAGATGGCCTGGCGCAGGTCCTGCGTGCCCATGGGGCGCACGGTGGCGCGCGTGAGGGCGGGAGCGGACTGGCCGATGGCGACATCCTTCACGCCGGGGATTTTTCTCAGCACGGCCGTCACGGCGGCCTCGCCGCCGGCCGCCTCCACCAGCACCGGCGCGCCCAGCGAGGCTTGGTGGCGCAATTCCGCCGGTGTGCCGGCCGCCGCCAGTTTGCCGTTGGCGATGATGACCACCATGCCGGCGGCCTGCTCGATTTGCGGGATGTAGTGCGAGGACAGAAGGATGGTGTGCTTGCCCCGCAGTTCAAAAATCAAGTCGCGGAAGGCCAGCATCTGGGCCGGATCGAGGCCGCTGGTCGGCTCGTCCAAAATCAGCACCTTGGGTTCGTGCAGGATCGCCGCCGCCAGGCCGACGCGCTGCTTGTTGCCCTTGGACAGGGCGCCGATCACGCGGGTGTGGATTTTCTCCATGCCGCACTTGGGGATGACTTCTTGGATGCGCCTGACCCGGTCACTCCGGCTCATGCCGTAGAGCTGGCCGCAGAAATGCAGGTATTCGGTCACCCGCATCTCGGGATAGAGCGGGTTGGATTCGGGCAGGTAGCCGATGCTGCGCCGGGCCTCTTCCCCCTGGGAGAGGATGTCGAAGCCGCCCACCGTGGCCGTGCCGGAGGAAGGCGGGTGGAAGCCGGTCAGCATCTTGATGGTCGTGCTCTTGCCGGCGCCATTGGGCCCCAGGAAGCCGCAAATCTCCCCTTGCGGCACGGCAAAGGACAGGTCGTCCACCGCGCGGAAGGGGCCGTAATGTTTGGACAGGTGGAGGGTTTCAATCATGGCGGCAGGTTGGGCGGCGCATTGTAGGGGTGGGGGTGACAGGGGACGGCAAAACAGGCCGTCAGGGAATTAGGTACAGGCTTTGTGAAGAGGTCCAGGCGGGATGGGTCTTGATGGCCTTTTGGGGGGCTTTTTTCCCTTTGAAACAATTCCGATGGGGAAACCTTGCGGAAAAGAAGTGTCTTCGCTAGAATTCCGCCCTTCCAGACGGGGGTGAATGGCGATCATTGATGCATTTTTGCCGCCCTTCACCTCCTCGTTCATCCCGTTTTTCATGGAGCTTGGCTATGGCAAAAAAAGTGTTGAAGACCAGCAAGGCGGCAACCAAGACTGTGGCGAAAACGCCCGTCAAGTCGCCTGCCAAAAAGTCCGTAACCAAATCATTGAAAAAGGTTTCAGCCGCCAAGACGTTATCCAAGTCCGCTGCCAAGCCGGCCGCCAAATCGAAGACTTCGGCCAAGGTCGCCAAGCCGATGGCAGGCAAAAAGGTGCCGGCCGCCAAGTCGAAGACTCCGGCCAAGGCCGCCAAGCCGGTGGCAAGCAAAAAGGTGTCAGCCAAGGCTCCGGTGGCCAAAAAACCCGCCCCCAAGAAGGTTGCCGCCAAGCCTGCCACGAAGCCAGCTGGCAAGTTGCCCGCCAAGACGTCAATCAAGACGGCAATCAAGACGCCCGCCAAGCCCGCACCCAAAAAGCCGGTCAAGGCCGCACGCCTGACCCCGACCGCCGAGCCGGTGGCTCTGCCGGTGGATTGGACCGATGACAAGTTGAAGACGGTCAAGACCGGCCTGAGCAAGAAGGATCTTCAGACTTTCCGCGACATGCTGCTGCAGCAACGCACCGAAATCGTCGGCGATGTGCAAAGCATGGAGGATGCCCGCACCGTCAGCGCCGGCGACCTGTCGCACATGCCCCTGCACATGGCCGATGTGGGCAGCGACAATTACGACCAGGAGTTCACCATCGGCATCATGGAATCCGAGCGCAAAATGCTGCGTGAAATTGACGAGGCACTGGCCCGCATGGACCGCGGCATCTACGGCGTTTGCATGGAATCCGGCAAGGCCATCGAGCGCAACCGATTGGAAGCCGTGCCGTGGACCAAGTACAGCAAGGTGGCGGCCGAACGCCGTGAAAAACAGGCTGGCTGATCCAGCGCATACAATCCGGAGCGGCCCCCATCCGGGGGCCGCTTTTTCTTAGGCTTTTCCGACCCTTTTCATCCGCCTCATGCCCACCGAAACCGCATCGCAGACCCTGATCGCCCACCGTCCGCGCGCCATCTGGTTGTTCGCGCTTTTGACCGTGCTGCTTTTGGGGCTGGATTTGGGGAGCAAGGCGTGGTCCTTCCATTCGGTGGGGGTGGTCCCCGTTGAAATCCGGTTGGGGGAAAAGGGGCCGGAGGTGCGTGCCGGCGTGCCCGATGCGCCTTGGGAAGAAGTCCAGCTCAATCACCAGCCGCAATTGCTGGCGGGCATCAAGCCGGTGACATTGGCACCCAAGGTGCTC
>CANIYR010000167.1 GCA_947471825.1 Phycisphaeraceae bacterium
AGCCCCCATTTCTTTGTCAACTTGGACTTTCAATAATTCTAGAAATCTGATTAATCCACCCGCCGCCCAATACCGCATCTTCATCCACGGCGCCTTCCAATCCATAACAAACCACAGCTTGGCCAGGCGTCACGGCCTCCAACGGGGCATCAAAACGCATCTCCAAGGCATCCGCACCGGATTCATTCACGTAAGCGCGCACTTGCGCTGGCACCGGCGGGCTGTTGTAACGAACCTTGACACGGCAACGGCGCCATGACAAGGGCGGGTCCGCCAACCAATTGGTCTGGTCCGCATGGCAGCCTGTCGAAAAGAGCTCCTCCTTGCGTCCAACCGTCACCACATGGGTGTCCGGATTTTTGTCCACCACATAAACGGGGTAGCCCAAAGCCACCAATCCCCGCCGCTGCCCCAATGTAAAGTGCTGATGGCCGGCATGGGTGCCGACTTTTTTGCCTTCGCTATCCACGATATCGCCGTTTTTAAAGCCGCCCGGCGTGCGCTTTTCAACCAAGCGGGCGTAGTCATTGTCGGGCACAAAGCAGATTTCCTGGCTGTCAGGCTTGTTGAACACCGGCAAGCCGCGGGTCTCGGCAATCTGGCGGATTTCTGTTTTGAACATTCCTCCCACCGGCAGCAGCATGTGCGCCAATTGCGCCCGGGGGGCGCCAAACAACACGTAAGATTGATCCTTGGAGCGATCAATGCCGCGCAACAGTTTGGGATGCGCCGGGTCGGACAAATCCGTGCGCGCATAGTGACCGGTGGCAACAAAATCGGCGCCGATGGATTGTGCGTAAGCGTGCATTTTGCCGAATTTCAACCAATCATTGCAGCGCACGCACGGGTTCGGGGTGCGGCCGGCGTTGTATTCGTCGGTGAAATAATCCATGATGCGCTTGAAATCCTTGCGGAAATTGAGCACATAAAAGGGAATGCCCAAGGTTGCCGCCACCAGCCGGGCATCGGCGGCATCATTGACCGAGCAGCAGCCCTGCTTGTGGGCACGCGGACGGGCCGGGTCGATTTTGCAGTCCGCCACGCGCAGATTGTCATATTCCGGCTCCTCTTCGCTGCCCAAGCGCATGAAACAACCGACAACCTCATAGCCATCCTCTTTGAGCAATGCCGCGGCAGCCGAAGAATCGACACCGCCACTCATGGCGCAAACCACTTTTTTGCCAGAACCTTTTTTCATGAGGCCATTGTAATGGAGACGAATGCCCCGCTTGCGGCGTTTAGGTCGTATCATGCGGAAGATGACACTTGATCAGCAACTGGATATCCACCTTGGCCGCCACAATGAGGCGTCCTCCGCTAAAGCGCTTGCGGCCGCAAGCATGGCATTGATTGCATGGGTGTTTTGCCCGGCTCTGTTCCTGGCCGCGACCTACCCCGTGTTCCGCATGTTTTCTCCGCAAGACCAGGCCATTTGGAAAACCGGCCTGGCTGGCACGGTGATGGCGGTCTCGGCTTATGGCGGGGCCAATGCGTTGCTCGCCTGCCTCTTGGTCATCCGCAAAAGCGAGCATTCCTACGCATCCTTGGGGTTTTGGAAAACAGTTCTGTGGCCAGGCGCCATGACGGGGGAATGCATCAACCAATACCGCCAAATCCTGAGACTCTCCCAAGGTGATCGGGCTGCGGCCAAGTCAATCCTGCTCAAATTGCATCTGGCCGGCGCCGATGGCGTGGATTTTGAAACAGGCGCGGGGGAAAACACCCTTATCCGGAAACTCGAGGAAATCGGCGCCCTGCGTGCGGGCATGCCGCGTGTTGATGGCATCCGCCTGTACCGCCGCGAACCGTGTTCCGAAGAAGCTTTGGCCACGACGCTTGACCCGCTGGAACAGCCGCCAATCGGCCTGATTGCAGGAGGGGGCGACCTGCCTCTGTTGCAGGCCAATGGCCTCCATGCGGCGGGTCGGCGCGTGATTGGCATTGGTCTTCGTGGCCAATATGACCCTTCGTTTCCGTCTTTCTGCGATGAATTCATGGAAGCCTCGCCCCTGCGGCCAAACTCATGGGTGCGTCATTTGCGCGCAAAGGGCGCCTTTGAAGCCGTGATGGTGGGGCATATCCAAAAAACGCGCATGTACAACCCACGCTATGTGTTCGCCCAATTGCCGGATGCAACCGCCCTCCACATCTGGTTCGTGCGCAAACGCCATGACCGCCGTTCCCAAGGGCTGCTCGGCACCCTGGCCGATGCCCTCAAAGAAAAAGGACTACTCCTCTTGAGCACCACCGCATTCATCCCCGACCAACTGGCCACCCGCGGCACCATGACTTCCCGTTGCGGCCCGACGGAGAACCAGAAAAAAGACATCCATCTGGCCGTTCCGCTCCTCATCCAGCTCAACATGCTGGATATCGGCCAAGGCCTTTGCGTCAAAGACGGCGATGTGATCGCCGTGGAAGCCATGGAAGGCACCGACCGCATGATTGCGCGCGCCGGCGAACTGTGTCCGCGGGGCGGCTGGACGCTGGTCAAGGGCGCCAACGGCCCAAAAGACCCGCGTTTTGACGTGCCCACGGTCGGAGTGGGCACCATTGAAACCCTGAAGAAAGCCGGGGCATCCTGTCTGGCCCTGGTTGCCGGACGCACCATCATGCTCAACAAACCCGAGGTGCTCAAAGCAGCCGACAAAGCGGGCATCGCGGTTTTTGGTTTTGAAATGGAATGAGAAACGCCGCCAAATGAAAGAACGGCCGGAAGCCGCTTTTCATTTGTTCACGGATTGGCGGAAGTGCTCAGCGGTGCGCGTGGAAATTTTCAACATTGGCGCCTGTGGCCGGCAGCCTTTTCTCAATCGCAAACAAGCGGCTGGCGACCAAATGGCTCTGGCGCAGACCCAATTCCTCATAACGCGGATATGCGGCCCTGGCCTCCGCCTTGAGTGCTGCGGCCTCCATCCCCAAAGTCGCCAACCATTCAGGCATGGCATCAATCGCAGCCTCAATCTGCGGCAACGTCCACTCGAAGTGGTATTGAAATCCGTACGTGCGCAACCCGACGCGGAAGGCTTGCTGCCTGCATCCCTTGGATGAAACCAAGGCCATCGGCGTGCCGTTGGCAGGGGCTTTTTTAACCTC
>CANIYR010000168.1 GCA_947471825.1 Phycisphaeraceae bacterium
CAGAATGGGGAACCCCGCATGATGCGCCGCGCCGCCGGCTTGTCCACCGCTTTGGCCCGGCAACTTTTGCGCGGCTACGCGCAACTGTTCCTGTGCGGCAACGCCGCCTCCGGGGCGCTCATTTTCGCCGGGCTCGTGATCGCCTCGCCAAGCGCCGCCCTGTGGAGCCTGCTTGGCGCCGCCACCATCACGGCAACGGCGCGCCTGTTTCCCCGGGCAGCCCCGGTGGCGCGCTCGGGCTTGCTCACCGTCAATGGCGTCCTCTTGGGTTTGGGCACCGCCTGGCTGCCCGGCGCGCCAACGTGGTTCAAGGCGGCGGCGGCCGCAGGCGGGTCAGCGGCCCTGGCCTGCGCCATGATCCCCATGGCCTTGTGGCTCTCGCGGCGCGCCTCCCGGTTCTGCCTGCTGAGCCTGCCGTCGGTGGCGGCCGTGTGGCTCATGCTCTGGGCCGCCGCCGGACTTGGCTTTCACGATCCGCAGATGGTGGCCGGCGGCGCCGCGGTGACCAAAGGTGACGGGCCGGCGGCGCGGCTGCATTGGGAGGCGGCAAGCGTGAGCGGCGACCGCGCCGCGAGCCTCCGCGAAGACGGCTTGGGATGGGCCTGTTTTTTTGAACAGCGGCACGCCCAGGCAGGCACCCATTTTGAACGCGCCGCCGCGCTGGACCCGGCCGCGGCGGACCCTTTGGACGGCCTTGGCTGGACCGCGCTCAAAAGCGGCCAAACCGGGCGCGCAGAAACGCTATTCCGCCAAGCCGTCGCGCGCGACCCGCTGCTGGCCGACTCGTGGGACGGCCTTGGCTGGATCGCCTGGGGTCGCGCCGACGCGGCGCAAGCCCGCCAATGTTTTGCACGCGCCGCGTTTTGCGCGCCCCTGTTTGGCGACGCATGGGGCGGCCTTGCGCAAAGCGCCCGCGCCACCGGCCATGCCCGCGGGGCGGACCTGGCCGAAACGATGGCGAAGATTCACGCCCCGGCCGCACTGCGCTTCACACCGATCACCCAGTGGGTGTGCTGGGCCCTGTTCCTTCTGGCCATCCTCGTCCATTCACGCCTGTCCGCCCTGGCCGTGCTGGGCGGCGCCGGCGTGCTCGCCGCCGCCGCTTGGCTCGGCGCTCCGGTGGGGAGCGCCTTGGCGGATGCCAACTTCGGATGCAATCTGGCGGTGATCGCCGTGGCACTGGCCGGCCAGTATTTCCGGCCGGGTTGGGCCGGCATGCTCACTCTGGCAGGCTCCGCACTGCTGATGGCGCTTGCTTGGCCCTCCTCCACCAACACCTTGCCGCTGCTTTGGCTGCCATGCAACCTGGTTTTGCTGGCGCATCTGGCGGTGCGCCGCGACCGGGTGCCATTGGATGTGGCGGCGACCGATCCGCACTCTGTGCGGTTGTGGGCGAAAAAGAAGGACGTGGCGCAGGCCTGCTGGCGGATGCTGGAGAGGTGAATCGGGCCAACCCTTGCGGACATGCGCCGTGCATTTTGAAAGGCGAGCCATGCGAAAAACATGGCATCCCGTGGCATGGGCGCCGGCCCGGGGAACACCGGCGTGGGAAGGCGCGCTCACGGCGGCGCTGGGTGTTTGGGGATTGAACGCAGGCGCCTTCGCCGCGCAGTGGGCGCGGTTGGCCGCCTTGCGCGGCTGATGGGTAACAGCCCCTGCGCTCAACTCAACTTCGCCTTGCCGCGCTCAAGCACCAGCGTCAGCAGCACGGTCACAAGCAGCAAGGCCCCCACCGCGCCGAACATGAAGGCAAACACCCGCAAGGTCGGGTGGCCGGCGGGCGGCGCTCCGGCAGGCGGGCCTTCATGGCCGTGCGCCGCCGCCCCGCCGCCGGAGCCGGTGCGGGTTTGCAGGAAGGCGACCAGGTCGCGCACCTGCACGGCGGTCAGTTTTTCGGCGAATTCGTCCGGCATGGCCGACGGCGAGGCGAATCCCGGCGCGATGTCGGCATTCGGGCTGAGGATGGCGCGCACCAGGTACATCGGGTCCGGGTGCAGGGCGGCGACATTGCCGAGGTTGGGGAAGGCCGGCGGCTCGTGGGTGGGGTCGAAGATGTCCCAGGCGCCCTTGGGGCCGGCGTTGTGGCACTGGATGCAAACGGTGCCGGCCGGGGTGTTGCGGAAATGCTGCTCGCCGCGGGCCGCGTTGCCGCCGGAAATCAGCACCGCGTGCGGGCGCAGGCGGTCGATGTTCTCCATGCCGGTGGTCAAGAGGTTGCGGTCGCGGTAGGCTTCGGCGGCGGCGGCCAGCTTGGGCGTGCGGCTGGCGGCGGCGGCTTCCAGGATGTCCAGACCCAGGGCCGGGTCGGCCGAGCCGGATTCAAACTTGTGCCACTGCCAGGCGATCTCGCTTTGCGCGCCGGGCAGCGGCAGGGCGGCCAGGCCGCGCACGGCGGCCTGGCGCTCCTCCAGGCTGCCGGATTCCAGCACCTTGAACCATTCGGCTTGGGCGGCCGGCGGGGCGGCTTGCGCCAGCAGTTCGCGGGCCTCGATGCGCAACGCGGGCTCCTTGGCCGCGGCCAGCACCTGTTTCACCGCGTCGGGCACGCGGTCCTTGGCCTCGCGGGCCAGGCGGGCCAGCATGGCGCCGCGCAGGGCGGCATCCAGCGCCGGGTTGGCGGCCTTGGCGACCATTTCATCCGGCGTCATGCGCGGCAATTGGCGGCCCATCAACCGGCCGGCCCCATCGGCCAGCTCGCGGTGCTTTTCCACCGCCTTGAGGATGCCGCCGACGCCGGCCAAAACCTCGTTCTGCACAGCCTCCGCCGGGTGGCCCTTGCGGCGCACCAGGTGGCCCCACACGCGCTCGCGCACGATTTCCTTGTCCCAGTCGGTCAGGCATTCCAGGGCGAACAGTTTGTAGGGCGAGGCGATGCTCTCGTCGGTCACCACCGACACCAGCGCGCGGGCGTCGGCCGGGCGACCCAGCTGCGCGGCCGCCTCGATGGCCCGGCGCAGGAAGGGCTCGTTTTTCTGCGAGGGCTTCAGGCTGCCATCGAGCGCGCCGGCCAGGGCGGGCAGGGCTTGCAAAACCTGCATGTCGTAAATGGCGCGCGCGGCCTCGGCGGCCACCTGGGTGTCGTTGTC
>CANIYR010000169.1 GCA_947471825.1 Phycisphaeraceae bacterium
CCTCCGGCAGGTCCAGGCCTTCGCGCAGCAAATTGACGCCCACCAGCACGTCGAAGCCGCCCTTGGCCGTGCCCTCGCGCAATTCGCGCAGTATTTGCACGCGGTCGAGCGTCTCCACGTCGCTGTGCAGGTAGCGGGTGGCGACGCCGGCGTCCTCCAGGTAGGCCGCCAGGTCCTCGGCCAGCCGCTTGGTGAGCGTCGTCACGATGCTGCGCTCGCCGGCGGCGATGCGCTTCTTCACCTCTTCGAGCAAGTCCGGCACCTGCGCCGAGGCCGGGCGGATTTCGATGACCGGGTCGATGAGGCCGGTGGGGCGGATCACCTGCTCGACCACTTCGCCGCCGGACTTCTCCAACTCGTAGTCGGCGGGGGTGGCCGAGACGAACACCACCTGCGGCCAGAGCTGCTCGATTTCGTCGAATTTCATCGGCCGGTTGTCGAGCGCCGAGGGCAGGCGGAAACCGTGGTCCACCAGCGTCTGCTTGCGGTTCCTGTCGCCGTGCCACATGGCCCGCATCTGCGGCAGGGTGACATGGGATTCGTCGACCAGCAGCAGCCACTCGGTGTTGGCTTCCTTGGCGGCGAACTGGAAATAATCCATCAGCGTCCACGGCCGGGTGCCCGGCTCGCGGCCGTCCAAATGGCGCGAATAGTTTTCGATGCCCGAGCAGAAGCCGGTCTGCTCCAGCATTTCCAGGTCGTAGCGGCAGCGCGCCTGCAGGCGTTCGGCCTCCAATATTTTCTCGCCGGTCCGCAACTCGGCGACCCGGCCCTTGAGTTCGTCCCTGATGTGGCCGATGGCTTCCCACCGGCGCTCCTCCGGCAGCACATACTGCACCGCCGGGTAGATGAAGGCGCGGTCCTGCTCGGCCAGCGTCTCGCCGGAGACCGGGTGGATCAGGCGGATGCGGTCGAGTTCGTCGCCGAAGAGTTCCAGCCGCAGCGCGTATTCCTCGCTGCCCGGCCAGACCTCCACCGTGTCGCCGCGCACGCGGAACTTGCCGCGCACCAGGTCGGTGTCGTTGCGCTGGTACTGCAACTCGGTCAGTTTGGTGAGCATGGCCTTGCGGTCCACCTGCCCGCCGCGCGAGAGGTTGAGCACCGCCTTCTTGAAATCCCACGGGCTGCCGATGCCGTAGATGCACGACACCGAGGCCACCACGATCACATCGCTGCGCCCCACCAGCGCGGCCGAGGCCGCCAGCCGCAGGCGGTCGAGGTTGTCGTTGCGCGCCGAATCCTTCTCGATGTAAATGTCGCGCGCCGGGATGTAGGCCTCCGGCTGGTAGTAGTCGTAGTACGAGACGAAGTAGTTGACGCTGTTGTTGGGGAAGAGCTCGCGGAATTCCTCGTAAAGCTGCGCCGCCAGCGTCTTGTTGTGCGAGACCACGAGCGTGGGCCGCTGGGTTTTTTCGATGACATGCGCCATGGAGAAAGTCTTGCCGGTGCCGGTGGCCCCGAGCAGCGTCTGGTACTTCTTGCCTTCATTGAGCCCTTTGGCCAGTTGCGCGATCGCCTGGGGCTGGTCGCCCATGGGCTGAAACGGGCTGTGGACTTGCAAGCGCGGCATGGGGGGAGGATAGCCGGGACGCCACCCCGGCGCGGCCGCGCTCAGCGGGCGGCGGCGGGGTTGAAGAAGCCGGATTTGCGGATATCCGGCCCGCCCAGTTGCTCGTTGATGCCGTCCAGGATGCGCCGGGCCGATTCGATTTCCTTGTTCACCCGCTCGCCGTTCATGGCCTCGGCGCCCCATTCGCGGCGGCGTTTGAGGATGTCTTGGCTCTTCCAGGCCGGCGTCGCCCAACGCGGGTTGGCGCGCGCGAGGAAGGGGCCGATGAATTCCGCCCCGGCCGCCACTTCGGCCAGCGCGGCCGCATCCGGCAGGCTGTTGCCGCACACCGGGATGTCCAGTTTCTCGGCCGCCATCAGCAGGAACAGCAGCGTGTGGCGGCCGAAGTCGTCGCCCGGCCCCAGGTCCAGCACCTTGTACAGCGGCTGGTGGCAATGGGCCCGGCTGTATTCCCACGCGAACACGGTGGAGGCCACCACCACCGCGCAGCGGCCCTCGGCGCCCGGCTGGGGCTGGCCCGGCCGGTCCGTCAGGAGGTGCAGGCTCGGCTCGCGCCCGGCCTTTTTCTGCACGATCAGGTGGTGCAGGATGGAGTGGTCGCCGACCCCCAGACACAGCGTGCGGTGCGCCGGCCCGCCGGCGCCGTCGAGCCAGGCGCGGTTCAGCCAGAACAGGTCGCAAAAGCCCTGCATCCAGCGGTCGGTGAGCGCGGCGGCCAGGGCGCCGGGGCTGTTCAAAATGCCGTATTTGAAGCGCGGGTAAAGCCGCGGCAGGTGGATGGGCAACATGCCGTGGGCCCGCAGCACCTCGTGGATGCGCCCGGCCAGCGCGGCGGTCTCCGCCGACTCGCCGGGGTCGTGCGCCGGCGCCGCTTCCGGCGGCGCTTCGGCTTGGCGCGCCAGGCGCAGACTGGCGAGCTCTTGGTAACGCTCCGGCGTTTCCACCATGTTTTCGGTGCCGCGCCGCACCCAGATCCCGGCCTGGCCCGGAACCCGCACCGGCACCCGCGCGGCCGGCTTCACCTCGATCAGCGCCAGCAGGTAGCCGTCGACTTTTTCATGCTGCAGCGAGCAATCCACCCGCCCGTCCAGGCCGGCCTGCGCCAGAAACCGCAGCAGTGCGGCTTCGTCCACCCGCGCGATGTCGGCCACCGCCAGCGCCGATCCGTCGTGCTGCCGCGCCACGCCCATCACCAGCCGCCCGGTTTCGCCGGTCGGGCTGTTGGCCATGGCCAGGATGTCCCGCAGCAAGTCCGCCTTCCTGGCTTCAACCAGGCCGTCTGCGGTCCAAGCCGCTTCGCGCTGGAAAGCCAGGGTGGGGGACTCGGGGCCGCAAAGCAGTGTTTTGATGGCGGGCATGGGCGGAGGATAGGGGAAGAAGGGGGAGGGGTGGATTTTGGCCGTTCTACAACGCCGCCCGCGCCGCCGCATCCAGCGTCTTGATCACGCCGGCCTTGTCCGCCAGAAAATCGAGGCACGAGGTGCGGACGGTCTTCCAGCCCAG
>CANIYR010000170.1 GCA_947471825.1 Phycisphaeraceae bacterium
AGCGCGGTGCTGCCGGCCAACCTCTTGCAGGCCCAGCGCGATTACTTCGGCGCCCACACCTTCGAGCGCGTGGACCAGCCGCGCGGCAAGTTCTTCCAGGTGGACTGGCCGGAAGCGGGCCGGCCGATGGCGCAGGTGAAGTGAGCATGCGTTGAAACACGCAAACGCCCGGCCGCGAGGCCGGGCGTTTTTCATTGGGCACACCGGGTTGGTGGGGCAAAAGGGGCATGGCAGAGGACTGCCGACGACCCCGTTGTCACAAATAAGGGAAGGCTCGACGTCTTCACTTGTTCGCGGGCGAACAAGCCCCTGCGATGCCGACGGGGTCGTCGGCGGTCCTGGGGGGAAGGGTCGGAACTTTCGAGCCGCATTCGTGAAAAAACAAAAACAACGCGCGCCGAACCCCCGGCGCGCGTTGCTCATTTTTTATCTCATCCCACTGTCGGCTGAAGCCGACCCTCCCTCACACCCCCACCGCCACCGCATCCCGATCCGACAACATCCCGCCGTCGGAACGCGCCTTCACCGTGCCATCCCGCTTCCAGCTGCGCTCGCAGCGCGGTTCGCCGCGCAGATCGGCCACCACGATGGCCTCGCCCCCCACCGCGAAGCGCGACACGCCGACCAGGTCGGCCAGGTCGCGGGCGTCGAATTGCGCCAGGTCGGCCTTGGCGTCGGCCGGCACCGTGATGCCGAGATCCAGGGGATTCTCCGCGCCCAGGGTTTTCTTCTGGTCCTCGATGGCCTTGGTCCAGCCGTCGCGCAATTCCATCACGCGGGTCCAGGCGGGGCTGGCGGCCCCCGCAATCCCCCGGCAGCAATTCCCCTTCGGCAGCGTCATCAGGTGCACGCTCTCGGTCAGGTTGTCCATCGGCAAACCCTTGAAGGCCAGCCACGCTTCGTCGGCCGTGTGCGGGCAGATCGGTGCGAGCAAACGGATCATGGATTCGGTCACGCGGTAGATGGCGTCCTGGGTGCGCAGGCGGCGCTCGCTGTCACTCTTGTCGCAGTACAAACGGTCCTTGACCGCGAACAGGTACACCGCGCTCAGGGTGTCGTTGCAGAAATTGAACATCGCGCGCGAGATGTCGCGGAAGCGGAACTCGGCGTAGGCGGCGCGCACCTCGTCGGTGAGTTTCACCGAGTGGGTCAGGATCCACGCGTCGATCGAGGCGTTGTCTTTTTCGTCCCATTCGTAACGCTTGGTCGCGTCGAAACCATCCAGCACCGACAAGAGGAAGCGGATGGTGTTGCGCACCTTGCGGTATTCGTCGCCGGCCAGGTTGAAGAACGAGATGTCGGCCTTGATGTCGTTTTCCGGGTTGATGCTGGCCACCCACCAGCGGCACACATCGGCGCCCTGGGTCTTCATCAGGTCTTCCACATTGATGGTGTTGCCGTCGCTCTTGCTCATCTTGTGGCCGTTCTTGTCGACCATGAAGCCGTGGGTGAGCACGGTCTTGAACGGCGACTTGCCGTGCAGGGCCACCGCCGGCAGGAGCGAATGCTGGAACCAGCCGCGGTGCTGGTCGCTGCCTTCCAGGTACAGGTCGGCGGGGAAGGCGCTGTCCTTCTGCGCGCTGTAAGCCTGCTTGGCGCGCCAGCCCTCGCGCAGCACGCTGTTCCACGATGAGCCGGATTCGAACCACACGTCAAAAGTGTCGTTGCCGCGGCGCAGTTTTTCCAAGGCGCCGGGGGCCTTGGCCCAGGCCGGGGCCTGGCCGTCGTTCTCGGCATCCCAACCGGCCAGCAATTGCGCCGGGGTCTGGGTGTACCACGCATCCGAGCCGTGCTTGCCGAAGGCTGCGGCCACCGCGCGCGCGGAGGCGGCGGTGAGCAGGGCTTCGCCGTCAACACTAAAGAAAGCCGGGATCGGCAAACCCCACGCGCGCTGGCGCGACACGCACCAGTCGGGGCGCGAGTCGAGCATGCCGCGCAGGCGATTCTTGCCCCAGGCCGGGATGAAGCGGATGGCGTCCTCGGTCTCGCGCAGGGCGGCGAAGCGCAGGCCTTGGGTCTCACTGCCGTAGGCTTTGTCCACGCCGATGAACCACTGCGCGGTGGCGCGGAAGATGACCGGGGTCTTGCCGCGCCAGTCGTGCGGGTAGGAGTGCATGAACTTGCTCATGTGATACAGGTGGCCGCTGGCCTTCAGGCGCTCGACGACCATGGGGTTCGCCTTCCACACATGCTGGTTTTGCAGCCAGTCGGGGGCGGTGCCGTCAAAGGTGCCGTTCTCGCGCACCGGGCAGTAGACCGGCAGCTTTTCGCGCAGGCCGGTCTGGTAATCCTCGGTGCCGTGGCCGGGTGCGGTGTGGACGATGCCGGTGCCGTCCTCCAGCGTCACATAGTCGGCGCACACCACGGTGTAGACATTGTCGGCGCTGGCGTTTTGCGCGCCGGTATCGGCCGGGCAGGCGGTGATGAAGGGGTGGTTGTAGCGCAGGCCCTTGAGGTTGAAGCCCTCGGTGGTGCCGAGGATGGCCGGCACTTCAAGCCCGCGCTGTTTGCATACGGCGGCCAAACGCTCTTGCGCCAGCACGGTCAGGCGGCCGTCCAACTCCACCAGCGCGTACACATGCGAGGGATGCACGGCGGCGGCCAGGTTGGCCGGCAGCGTCCACGGGGTGGTGGTCCAGATCATGAGCGCGGGCGGCTTGGCGCCGGCGGGCAGGTCGGCGAGGCCGAATTCCTCCAAGACGCCGGGCACGCTTTCCTTGGCGAATTCAAACCACACATAGACGCTGGTGTCCTCTCGGTCCTGGTATTCCAGTTCGGCTTCGGCCAGCGCGGTGCGGTTTTCAATGGACCAGTGCACCGGCTTGTTCTGGCGGAACACCAGGCCCTTGTCCACCATCTGCGCGAACACCTCCACCGTGCCCTGCTCGAACTTGGGGTTCATGGTGAAGTAGGGGTCGGCGTAGTCGGCCAGCGTGAGCAGGCGCTTCATCTGCGTCATCTGGCCGGCCATCTGCTTCTCGGCGTAGGCGTGGCACAGGCGGCGGATTTCGATCGGCTCCATGGTGAGGGCCTTGGA
>CANIYR010000171.1 GCA_947471825.1 Phycisphaeraceae bacterium
GGAGTTGGGTACCAGCGCCCATTCCAACGGCAAGGCGCCGATCCGGGCGCAGATGCGGCTGCCGGTCAATTGGGACAAGGAGCACGCCTTTCCGGTGTGGGTGCACCTGGGCGGCGAAGACGGCTACGACGAAAAAGGGCTGACTTATTTTGGCGGGATGTTTGACCAGAAGAATGTCATTCTGATGACGGTGGATTTTCCCAAGGATGGCTACAAGAACGGCCTGCCGGTGGCGGTGCAAGCGGTCAAGCGCTTTGCCATGCTGACCCGCGCCAAGGTGGACACCGCCAACCTGGGGATCTCCGGGGTCACCAACGGTGCCCGCGCACTGGAGGCCAATGCGGAGGCGGGCGGGCGCGAGTTGGCGGCCTTCCGTTTCCGCGTGGTCATGGGCGGCGGCGACTTGGACGGGCTGGCCAAGAACCCGGGGCCACCCGCCCACTGGCTGCAAATCGGCAAAAAACCGCTCAAGGTGATGGATGAGTTGGAGAAGGCGCGCCATGACTGCACCACGCTGGAGACCGCCAAGGAGCCGCTTTCCAACGCCTACCGCAACCAGATCGGCGCCTGGTTCGACGCCCATTTCAGCCCGCCCTGCGCCGCCCGCAAACTGATCGCGGAGGCGGAAAAAGCCAAGGAGCCCAAGGACAAGGTCCGCGTGCTGGCGCCGGTGGCCAAGGAGTTTTTCGAGTTCCCCGACATCCAAAAGGCCAAAGAAATGCTGGCATTGGCAGAGGCGCAGGTGAAACAGGCGGATGCGGACAAGGCGAAAAAAGCGGCGGAGAAAAAAGCGGGGAACACGCCGTGACGAAGCCACCCCCGGGAACGCGGGTCTTGAGGCCCGCGCCAAGCAAAGCCTCCGTCAAAAAAGCCCCGGCCCCCGCCGACGCCCGCACCGGCCTGTTCGCCGCCTCGCGGGATTTGCTGGTGCTGGCCTTGCTGGCCGACGGCAAGACGCACGCCTACGGCCTGTCGCAAAAAATGGCGTCGTCGGCCGGCTTCCCTCTGCCGCCGGGCACGCTCTACCCCTTGCTGGTCCGGTTGGAAAAAGCCGGCTGGGTGCGCTCGACGCTCTCCAATCCGGGCAAAGGACGCAGCAGCAAGCGCGAGGTGGAATTGACCGCCGAGGGCCGCCTGGCCCTGCGCAAACAGGCCGCCCAATGGCAGGCCTATCTGGCGCGCCTGCAAGGCGTGGTGCTGCCGGCCGTGCGGGCCATGGCGGCGCGCGAGCCGGCGGCCAAAAACGGGGGTGCGGCGGTTTTTTGAGGGGGTTCCGGCTCCTGTTAAACTTTCCGCCTTTCCCTTGGCGGCCTTGGCCGCTTTCCTTGCGGCGGCACGCCGCCCACCTTGCTTCGCGGACAGGCCCGTCCGCGCCCCTTTATGGCCCACAACATCCTCATCCTCGGTTCCGGCGGCCGCGAACACGCCATCGGCTGGAAACTCAAGCAATCCAAGCAGGTTGGCAAGCTGTTCTTCGCCCCCGGCAACGGCGGCACGGCGGCCCTGGGCACCAATGTCAGCACCCTGCCCTACGAGCCGGTGACCACCAAGGTGGCCGACGACATTCTGCGCTTCGTGCGCGACAACAAAATCGACATGGTGATCATCGGGCCGGAGGATCCGCTCTCGGAAGGTTTGGCCGACCGCCTGGCCGCCGGCCCCAACGCCCCCAAGTGGATTTTCGGGCCCACCAAGAACGGCGCGCAGCTCGAAGGCGACAAGGCCTTCTCCAAGGAACTCATGCGCTCGTGCAAGATCCCGACCGCCGACGCCCGCATCTTCTCCAACTACGAGCAGGCGGTGGAATATGTGAAGTCGCGCGAAACACCCCTGGTCATCAAGGCCTCGGGTCTGTGCAAAGGCAAGGGCGTGGTGCTGCCCGACAGCCAGGAAGAGGCCATTGCGGCCCTCTCCGATATCATGCGCAAGAAGATCTACGGCGAGGCCGGCCACAAGGTGCTGATCGAGGAGCGCCTGGTTGGCCAGGAAGTCTCGCTCCTGTGCTTCGTTGACGGCCAGAACATCTTCCCGATGGAAGGCGCCCAGGACCACAAGCGCGCCTTTGAGGGCGACAAAGGCCCCAACACCGGCGGCATGGGCGTGTACGCGCCGACCCCGGTGCTGACCGACGCCATCATGTCCCAGGTCGAGCGCGAAATCCTGATCCCCTCGCTCGACGCCATGCGCCGCCACGGCATCACCTTCAAGGGCATCCTGTTTGTGGGCTTGATGCTGACCGCCGGCGGCCCCAAGGTGCTGGAATACAACTGCCGCTTCGGCGACCCCGAAACCCAAACCCTCTTGCTCAAGATGAAGGGCGACCTGTTCGCCGCCATGGTCGCCTGCTGCGAAGGCACGCTCGACAAAGTGGATTTCGGCTTCGAGAGCAAGGTCTCGGTGTGCGTGGTCATGGCCTCGGGCGGTTACCCCGGCGCCTACAAGAAGGGCCTGCCCATCACCGGCATCGACGAGGCCGAAAGCGACCCGGCCGTGCGCGTGTTCCACGCCGGCACCACGCGGGCCAAGGACGGCACGGTGGTCACCGCCGGCGGCCGCGTGCTCAACGTGTGCGCCACCGGCACCACGCTCAAGGAAGCCCGCGAAAAGGCCAACGCCGCCTGCGCCAAGATCAGGTTCGAGGGCGGGTTCTTCAGGCGCGACATCGGCTGGCGCGCGGGGTAAGCAACCTCTTTTTTCCTTCTTCATTTCCCCATGCTCACCACTCCCCTTGACCGTTTGCCCCAACTCCAAGAAGCCGCCCTTGCCGAACTGGCCAAAGCCAACTCGCCCGCCGACCTCGAGTGGTGGCGCGCCAAGTACCTCGGCACCAAGACCGTCGAGGGCGAGGTCAAGAAGATGATGGGCTGGATCAAGGATGTGCCGGGCCCGGAAAAGAAAAACTTCGGCGCCGCAGCGCAGGCGGCCAGCAAAATCATCAACGATGCCTATGAGGCCAAGAAGGCCGGCGCCGGCGCGGCTTCCACCAAGCCCACCGGCCCGCTTTTGGACATCACCGAACCGGCC
>CANIYR010000172.1 GCA_947471825.1 Phycisphaeraceae bacterium
AATACCACTACGGCGCTTGGCGGGAGTCCGCCAAGGAACTGTTCGAGTCGGACAATGAGAAGGATATCGGGGACTTCGACGCGGATGAAATACCGATCACGACCGACCACTACCTGTACCTGTCGGGCACGCCCTTCCGCGCCATCGCCACGGGCGAGTTCATCGAGGAGCAGATTTTCAACTGGACCTATTCCGACGAGCAGCGTGCCAAGGAGAATTGGGACCCGAAGCATGGCGCCAATCCCTACGAAGCCCTGCCGCGCATGGTGCTGCTCACCTACCAGCTCCCGCCGGAAATATGCGCCGTGGCCAAGCAGGGGGAATACGACGAGTTCGATCTGAACACCTTTTTTGCCGCGGAAGGCGAGGACAAGGCCGCGAAGTTCGCGCACGAGGCTGAAGTCCAGAAATGGCTGAACCTGATCCGCGGCCAATTCTCGGCGACCACGGTCGATGAACTGAAAATGGGGTCGCAGAAGCCGCCCATGCCCTTCGCCGATGTGCGGTTGCTTAACCTGCTTTCCCACACCTTCTGGTTCCTGCCCTCGGTTGCCGCCTGCCATGCCATGCGAAACCTGCTGGCGCAGCGCCAGAATTTGTTCTATCACGAGTACCGTGTCATCGTCGCGGCGGGTCCGGAAGCGGGCAGGGGCGTTGCCGCGTTGCCGCCGGTGCTAAACACGATGGAGGATCCCCTGCGCACCAGGACCATCACGCTCTCCTGCGGCAAGTTGACGACGGGTGTGACGGTCAAGCCGTGGACGGGCCTCTTCATGCTGCGGAACGCCTCAAGCCCGGAGACCTACTTCCAGGCGGCCTTCCGTGTGCAGTCGCCGTGGACGGTGCGCAATCCGGACGGCATTTCGGCAAACAAGGAGCAGGTCATCAAGCCCGAGTGCTATGTGTTTGATTTCGCCCCCAACCGTGCCCTGCGCCAGATCGCGGACTATGGCTGCCGCCTGACCGTGGACGAGACCAGCCCGGAGAAAAAGGTGGCGGAGTTCATCCGCTTCCTGCCGGTGCTGGCCTATGACGGCAGTTCCATGAAGCAGATGGACGCCGCAGGCGTGCTCGACATGGCGATGAGCGGCACCACGGCGACGCTCTTGGCCCGCCGCTGGGAAAGCGCGCTGCTGGTCAATGTGGACAACAACACCCTGGCCCGTCTCAGGGCGAACGAGGAGGCCATGGCGGCGCTCCAGCGCATTGAGGGTTTCCGCAGTCTCAACGAGACGATTGAAACCATCATCAACAAGTCCGAGGCGGTGAAAGCGGCGCGCAAGGAGGCCAACGACGGCGAATTGTCCCAGAAGAAGAAAAAGGAACTGACAGATGACGAGAAGGAGTACAAGACGGCGCGCAAGGAGATCCAGGAGAAGCTCATCAAATTCGCCACCCGCATTCCGATCTTCATGTACCTGACGGATGACCGGGAGCATTGCCTGAGGGATGTCATCGCGCAGGTTGAATCCGGATTGTTCAAGAAGGTCACCGGATTGACCGTGAAGGATTTCGAGCTGCTGGTCAGCCTTGGCGTATTCAACAGCGGCCTGATGAATGACGCGGTGTACAAATTCAAGCAATACGAGGATTCCAGCCTGACCTATACCGGCATGAACCGCCGGCCGGATGAACCCGTGGGCGGTTTCGACACAACGGTGACACGGAAGGAATTCGAGGCGATCGTGGGGATTCCTCAGGCTGCCACCGCATGATCGGTGCAAATGGCGGTGCGCATTGGCCGGAGGGCACCGGCGGCCCTTCAGGCCGCGAGGGATTTTCAAATCATCCACCCAGGGTTCGCGTTGCCCACCCTGGGCTATCCACCGGCGGGCCGTTGGCCCGCACACCCCAAGATTTCGCCCCGGCCCCCCGGTTACCATGCCCCCACTTATGCGCGCAATCGTCACCGGTCAGGTCGGCATGGACAAGAAACAGTACCTCCAGCGGGTGGCAGAGGCCGCCGCCGCCCACGGGGATTCCCTGCCGCTTTACCATGTGGGCGACCGCATGTACGCCGAGGCCGGCGACGTCAAGGCCGGCCGCATCCTGGATTTGCCGCTCTCCCGCCTGAACGGGCTGCGGCGCTCGGTGCTCAAGGACATTCTGACCGAGTCCGAGGGCCAGGCCCATGCCGTGCTCAACACCCATGCCACCTTCCGCTGGCGCCACGGGCTGTTCGCCGCCTTTGATTTCGACCAGCTCAAGGCCTTCAAACCCGATTGCGTCATTTGCCTGGTGGACAACATCGAGGTGGTGCGCCACCGCCTGCTCAGGGAGCATGTGCTGGATGTGACGCTCAAGGACCTGATGGTCTGGCGCGAGGAGGAAATCATGGCCAGCGAGCTGCTCGCGCAGGCCTTGGGCATCCCGAACCAGTTTTATGTGCTCTCGCGCGGCCGCCACGGCGAAACGGTGGAAACCTGCCGCCGCCTGGTCTGCTGCCCGGGCATGAAAAAAGTCTACCCTTCTTTCCCCATGACCCATGTGGCGCGCATGCCGCAGGTGCTCCAGGTGATTGACGGCTTCCGCGCGGAGCTGGCCAAGCGTTTCATCGCGTTTGATCCGGCGGATGTGGACGAGAAACTGCTGCTGGACGCCGCCATCGCCGCGGCCCGCGGCGAGGAGGGCAAGCGCGATTTCGTGGAGACCGAGGCGGGGTCCTTCAGCGGCGGCGCCGAGGCCATCCGCGTGCCGGTCAAGCAGGTTTTGGACATCGCCGGCGACATTGACGGCCAGATTTATGCCCGCGACTTCAAGATGGTGCGCCAGAGCGACATGATCGTGTCACTGGTGCCGGAACTGGCCGACGGCTCGCCAGGTTTGTCCAGCGGCGTCGAGCGCGAGTTGCAGCATGCCTTCGACCACGGCCGCGATGTGTTCGTGGTGTGGCTACCGAAGAAAAGCCCCAGCCCGTTCATCACCGAAACGGCGACCCGGGTGTTCAAAAGCGTGGACGAGGCGATGGCGTGGTTTGACGGGGCCAAGTAGGCGCGGCGGCCGCTTTATTTGCGGTTGC